>NZ_JBHMFC010000014.1:0-62458 GCF_042427585.1 Mariniflexile ostreae
TAAAATGGTCAATGAGATGACGTGCCAAACTATAAAATCTATTACAGGAAATCATCATTATTTAAACGCCTTTAATGCGACATTTAATAACTAAATTGGTATAATAGTCAAAAAAAAAAATCTTATTTCTTTTATAAATAGTACAAAATCCAATAGCTTCCCCATAAGCTATTTAGTTCTCCCACACCAATCATTAAAAGATGCGCTTGAGAAAGTTATCTCCATTCCTTATATGGTTAAAGAATCAGTCTCAAAACTCAAGTATGACCCAAATAAAAAATTTAAAGTATATAGTGACCGTTACCCATAAAAGTGCCTAGTGGTTTTTCTTTACAACATAGGGGTATCGATTTATACCTCTTAATGAAGAGATTATTAACAACCACTATTCTAGAAACTTCCAGACACGTAGCAAGCTGTGTTTTGTTAATATTTTATCAGTGATAGCTAAGTCTTTTATTTCCATTTCCAAACCCATTTACAGGTTCTCATTCATTTTAAAAAGCTTAAAATCGTAAATACTTAAGAAGAAGAAAAAATATTCCTCTTTTTTCTAAAGTGATATGAAACTAAGTTGCTTTTCTCCAAGACAAAAAATGCTCCTTAGCATGGAAATAGTCCGCTGTATGTTTTTAATTTTTAAGAAACCAACAACTACGTTATATAACTTGGTTTTATTTTTAAAACACCTCTAAAGCCCGACAGAATCTATATGTTTTATATTCTTAATTCATTTTTCCCACACTCTAAATTAGATTTTAATCTTAAAGAAATAAACCTAATAATTGAGCACAAATAATTAAAAGCACCATTGCAATGGGGTAAACAGTAGCATAAGCGATAGAGGGCGCATCTGTTTTTGTTATAGTATCTGCAGCGGCAAGTCCAGGAGTACTCGTCATGGCACCTGTAATAGTTCCTAGCAAAGTTAAAGGATTAACTTTAAAAAACATACGTGCTACAATAACGGCCAATATCATAGGCAAAAGTGTGATAACACCTCCAATTAAAAATAAGGTTATACCATATTGCATAAAAGTTTCTACCAGGGTTGCTCCTGCTTTTGTACCTACTGAAGCTAAAAACAACATGAGTCCAAACTGTCTTAATAATTGGTTAGAGTTTCCACTCATTACCCATAAAATATTTCCTGTTTTACCAACACGACCTAAAATCATGGCCACAATTAATATCCCGCCAGTAAGTCCTAAATTAAAAGTTACTGAGCTTCCAAAAGCAAAAGACACACCTCCTACTAAAATACCAATAACAATTCCTAAAGCTAATGGAAAGAAATTAGTATCCGAAAGTTTGCTTTTATTGTCTCCAATTAAATTCGAAATTTGCAACGTAACATCTTTGGCGCAAGCGATCATTAGTTTGTCTCCCAATTGAAGCTTTACATTAGGACTTGGGGCTAAATCAATACCACTTCTGCGAATACGAGTAACCGTAGCATTATAACTATTTCTTAAATTCAATTCACCTAAATGCTTATTTACTAATTCTGTTCTAGTTAATAGATAAGATTGTACGATATAATCTTCACCCAAAGAAATTTCTAAATCTGTTTTTGGTCCTATAAGCAATTTAACGCGTTTTAGAGCTTCTTTAGATCCCACAACTTTAACAACATCTCCTTTATGCAAAACCGTGTCTTTTTGAGGGGTAAAAGATTTTCCTTTATGCATTACCCTTGAAATCACACCTTTCGTCATAGAACGTACTCTTAAGTCTTCAATCGATTGATCTATCGCTCCTTCATTTTCAACAAGAAAGTGCCCCGTTAAAATCATTTCGTAATTGCTATAAGCTTTTGCTTCGTATGCTTCCTCCTGTTTCTTAACATCTATTCTAAAAATCTTAGGGTATAGTTTCACAAAAAGAATAACACCTATAACCCCAAACGGATAAGCAATACCATAGCCTATAGAAGCTAAAGGAGACTGTGTAACATCTATAGCCGTAGCTAAACCTGGCGTACTAGTTAAGGCCCCCGCCATGAGCCCAATTGCTATGGGTTTTTCTATATCTAAAACCACAATAGAAAGCATGGTAAGAAAGGCTGCTGATAAAATAATGACCACCGACATAATTACTAAATTCTTGCCCTGTTCTTTAAACGAATCGAAAAAACCAGGACCAGCCTGTAAACCAATTGTATATATAAATAAAATAAGCCCTATTTTTTCTAAAATATCCGGCAATACAACCCCGATATGTCCAAAAAATAAGGCTACAAAAATAATGGCCGAAATATCAAGTGATATTCCTTTTACTTTTATGTTTCCAAGAATAAATCCGATACATATTATTAAAAATAATGCTAGGTAGGTTGTACTGATAAAGTCCATAAGTTTTTTTAAAATAAAAACAAATGTACACTATATGGAATTTAGTAAACATGACTTTTATCAAGAAAAATCATAAAATTAAAAAAATCAAATAAAAACCCTCTATAATCCTACATAAGCAGCCCTTCCCTACTTTCTAACTAATCCCTTCTCATTTTACCTGTTAAATCATCGATTTTAATTAAGAAAACAACTGGCATATCACCATCTTTTTCGGTTTTACATGAGAACTGATTAATATAATCCAGTGCTTTATGTTGTTTTTTAATAATAAGGTGCTTCACGCCTAATGAAAATTCATGAAGGTAAGCTTTTGCAACACTACCAGAAAGCTCTTTAAATGTTCCGTGTGCCACTACAGAGTTCCAGTCATCTACCGATTCTATTTCAGATACACCTAACGCCACTGCGCTATTTACCCGTAATGCCTCTATTTTATGTCCTTCAGAAGAGTATCCGATAATAACATGATCTTTCTTGCTATAAAAGTATGTAATGGGCACTGTAAAAGGTCTATTCCTATAAATATAGGCCAATTGGCCAATGTAGTTACTCTCAAGCAGCAACATGGCATCTTTGGTGTCTAGTTGTTTCATCATGATCTTCTATTTTTAGTGCTTTACTAAAATAACTAAATATTAAACCTAAAACCATGATAACAATCAGTTTAGAACAAAAAACAAGCCACGCTCCTGCATTTCCTTTAAAATAAAAACTTAATTCTTTACTTTAAAAACTTTTTCTAATATAGTATCCATTAAACACCATTTAGTTAAAGAAGACTGCACTAAATTAACACCAACAAATGCCGTAAACCAAAGCCAACTGACATGGACATAAACAGCCAACAATACACTAATTAAAATAAATGAACCTGCAATACCGCGTACTATTCTATTTTTCATGACTATAAGTTTTAAATATATTTTTCTATAGGAACCACAATCGCTTTGATAGGGTTATTGGTTTCTAAATTTGTATTGAATGCTTTAATGAGTACAAACAGCGCTTCTATTCTTTCATCTTCTGTAAAGGAGAAAAACATACTCGACTCATTACCTGCTTTTTTTCCAGAAAACCAATTGGATGCCATTAATACTGAAGCCGTATTCTTATGACCATCAATATCAGAGCTACTTAAGTGTTCTATATTGGCTTGTTTAAAGAGCTTCAAAACATCTTTTTGAAACGCTTCTACTGCTGTTACTATTACTAATTTCATGTTTATATATGTATTGATTTCTAAAAACCACACGTAACCCCCACTTTCTCTATTTATTACACTCCTAGCCGTTTACACATGAGTCTCTCAAATTATTTATAATTTTTACGTTCTATCATATAATATACTAAAGGCACAACCAACAAAGTTAGTATGGTAGATACGACCGTCCCTCCCATTAACGAAATGGCCAAACCTTGAAATATAGGGTCAAACAAAATCACAAAAGCTCCAATAACAACAGTTCCCGCCGTTAATAAAATAGGTGTTGTACGTACTGCTCCTGCTTCAATAGCCGCTTGTTTTAAAGGCACACCTTCTGCTGTACGCAAATTGATAAAGTCGATAAGAAGCACCGAGTTCCGCACCATAATACCTGCCAAAGCAATCATTCCTATAAAAGAGGTTGCCGTAAAAAATGCGCCCATAATCCAGTGCCCTAAAACAATGCCGATTAAAGACAATGGAATAGCCACCATCATCACGATTGGCGCCTTAAAGTTTTGGAACCATCCTACAATTAAAATATAAATTAATATGATGGCCCCTAAAAAAGCAATTCCTAAATCCCTAAACACTTCTAAGGTTATTTGCCATTCGCCATCCCATTTCACTGTGTAATTATCTTCAAAATCTGGCTGGCCTAAATACAGTTCGTTAAGCTCATAGCCTTTTGGTAACGAAATTTGTTTTAGCTTTTCTTCCATGCCTAAAATAGCATAGGCAGGACTTTCTAAGTCTCCAGCCATATCTGCCATAACAAAAACCACACGCTTCTGATTTTTATGATGGATACTTTTTGCTGCAATGGTTTGTTTAATATTTACCAAATCGGCTATGGGCACCATCGCACCTTGCTTGGATTTCACTTTTAATTGTGAGATGTCAGAAATCGTTGATTTTTCTTTTTCATCTAAAGCCAATACTAATCCCACTTGGTTTACTGCATCTTCATCATACACATTGGTAATGGCTCTATTTGACAAGGCCATATTCATTGTATACGCTATGTGTTGTGGCGCGACACCATACAACATGGCTTTTTCTTTAAGGATTTCAAACTGGTATTCAATTTGATCATCTTCTACCATCCAATCAATATCTACCACATCGTCTGTATTCCTTAAAATCTCTTTAATGCTATTCGCTATTTTTATTTGCTCATCGTAATTAGGACCATACACTTCTGCTACAATAGTAGACATTACAGGTGGCCCTGGTGGCACTTCCACCAACTTCACATTTGCACCGTATTTTGCAGCAATTTCCTGAATATCAGGTCGTAATAATTTAGCAATATCATGACTTTGCGCAGATCGTTTATCTTTACCAATTAAGTTAACTTGAATATCTGCCATATTAGATCCACCACGTAAATCGTAATGCCGCACCAAACCGTTAAACGTTATGGGAGCCGAGGTTCCTACATAATTCTGATAGTTCACAACCTCAGGCCGCGTGGCTAAATACTGTGAAATTTCTTTTGTTACTACCCCCGTACGCTCTAAGGTTGTGCCTTCTGGCATATCAATAACCACTTGAAATTCATTTTTATTATCAAAAGGCAACATTTTAACAGCAACCGAGTTGGTTAAAAACAAGACCATAGTGGCCATTAACAATGCAAACGTTCCTCCTAAAAACAACCAGCGCTTAGTTTTATTTTCTAATAACGGACGCTCAAACTTATTATACAATCTATATATAAAAGTGTCTTCTAATGGCTTTTCCATTTTCTCTGGCTGTCCTTTCTTCTCTTTTTCTCTTAAGAAAATATACCCCAAATAGGGGGTTATGGTTAAGGCTACAAACAAAGACAATATCATAGCAATAGACGCCCCAATAGGCATTGGCGCCATATAAGGCCCCATTAAACCCGAAACGAAAGCCATAGGCAATACCGAAGCAATAACGGTAAAAGTGGCTAGAATTGTCGGGTTCCCTACTTCATTAATTGCATATAAAGCCGCTTGTTTAAAAGGCAAACGTTTCATTTTAAAATGCCTATGCATATTTTCGGCAATAATAATGGAGTCATCAACCACAATACCTGTTACAAACACCAACGCGAATAAGGTGATTCGGTTTAGCGTATAATCCATCATATAGTAGCTTAGCAGTGTTAGTGCGAACGTAATGGGAACCGACAAGAACACAACCAATCCACCACGCCATCCCATGGCCAGCATCACAACAAGGGTTACGGCAAAAATAGACCCTATAAGGTGCCATAATAACTCAGAAACTTTTTGCGAGGCGGTTTCTCCATAGTTTCTTGTAATTTCCACATGCACATCGTCTGGGATTAATGTCGCCCTTAAATGCGCCACTTTATCAATAATCATTTCCGAAATTTTCATGGCATCTGCACCTTTTCGCTTAGCTACAGCTAGGGTTACAGCAGGGTATTCTGATTTATAGTTTGAAGATTTTACACTTCCTTTTCCAAAACCTAAACTCACATAATTTTGGGGCACTTCCGGTCCATCAATAATTTGAGCCACTTGTTTTAAATAAATGGGCTGATTTTGTTGCACCCCAACCACTATATGCTCAACATCTGTAACCGATGCTAAAAATTTGCCCGTATTCACTAAAAATTCGGTATCATTCTTATCAAAACTCCCAGAACTCAACTGGGCGTTGTTGGCTTTTATCATTTCCGAAACCAACAAAAAATCCAATCCGCTTGCCGCTAACTTATCTTTATCTAAAACCACACGTAATTGGCGCTCACGTCCTCCAATTTTATGGGTTATAGCCACATCGTTCACCTTTTGAATTTCAGCCTCCAGTTCTTGTGCCATTTGGTTTAATTGGTAATCGTCATAATGCTCGCTCCACAGGGTTAATCCCAGCATGGGCACATCGTCAATAGCTCGGGTTTTCACTAAGGGCATGGTCACGCCTTGCGGCATTTGGTCCATGTGCTTATTAATTTCATTATACAATTTAACAAACGAGCGCTCCACATCTTCGCCCACGTAAAACTGTACAATAACCATAGCTTGCTCATTCATAGATGTAGAATATACATATTCCACACCCTTGATATTCGAAATTAATTGTTCTAAAGGCTTTACCACTCGCGACTCCACCTCTGTTGGGCTTGCTCCTGGATACCCCACGAAAATATCTGCCATAGGCACGTCAATTTGTGGCTCTTCTTCTCGTGGAATCAAAAATGAACTATACACGCCAATCACCATAAATACAATCATTAACAGCACGGTTAGCTTCGATTGTATAAAGATTTTTGCAATTTTTCCTGCGATACCTTCTTTCATGTTTAAACTTTATTTTTAGGGCGTTTTAACAGGCTATCCGTTTCAATCTTTTTTTGCCATAAATGCCAGCAAAAAAAAGGATTTCCTCTACTATCCTTAACGCAACTTTTTTAATTATTGAATTGTAATTTTAGCACCATTATAAAGCTTTCCTTCAGCAGTAACAATATAAGCTTCGTCTGAATTTAAGCCAGATAATACTTCTACTTGGTCCCCAAAAGTCCTACCTAAACGCAACCACCTTAAAAGTGCGGTATTACTTTGGCTTACGGTATAAACTCCAGACAACTGACCGTTTGTAACAAGTGCTTCTGTTGGAATTAAAACCATTTTAGATGTTGTTTTCCTTTCTACTGGAAACTGAACCGTTGTAAACATGCCAGATAAGATATTGGCATCTGTATTATCTAATTTAATTTTTACTAAATATTGGCCACCTGTATTTTTGGCCGAGGTGCTTACTTCTGCTACTTTTCCTTTTAGGGTTTGACGAATCGATTTCACTAAAACATCCACTGTAATTCCTGTTTTTATCTCAGAGATTTCTGTTTCAGGCACCATGGCCATAACCTCAAAGCTTCCTGGAGCTTCAAGACTAATTAAGGTTGCTCCTGCATTTGCCATATTGCCTTCCTCCACGTTTTTACGAGTTATTATTCCACTAAAAGGCGCTGTAATATTACTATATGCAAACTGTGCATTTACTTCATTTTTCATTTGGTTTGCGGCTTCTAAGCGTGCTTGTGCCATTTCGAAATTAGCTGTTATATCGTCCAGTTCTTTTTGTGAGGCACTTTGATCTGCAAACAGGCTTTTAAAGCGGTTATAATCTTTTTTAGCACTATTAAAAGCAACTGTAGCTTCGGCAATTCCCGCTTTAACTTGTGCTTGTTTCGCTTGTAAATCGGCATTGTTAATAGACACTAACAACTGCCCCTTCTTTACTTGATCCCCCACATGTACATGTACTTTATTTACATAGCCCATTATTCTAGTGCTTAAGTCGGCACTATTTACAGCTTGTATGGTACCACTTACACTTAAAAACGGACTGTTAGTGTTTTTTTCTACTTGATTTACTTTTACACGTAATGCAGGAGACTCGTCTAGCTTTTCTTCTTTTACTTCACTGGCACAGCTCGCCATAAATAAGACCATTGTTAATGCTGCAATTGCATATGTTTTTTTTATCATTTCTATATTTTTTAAAAGCCTTGAATGCTTGTCTTAATTCTTAATTTTATACTTATCCTTTCGTTAAAAACTGCACATAAGCTTGTGCGTAATTATATTCAAAAATAGTTTGGTAATATTCCAATTGCTTTTGTGCATATTGTGTTTCTGTACTTAATAAATCTGATGTTTTTTCCAAACCTTCTTTAAACCTATTGGTTCTTATTCTTAAAGATTCTTCAGATTGCTTTAATGCTAAAGTGTTTAATTTCAATTTGTTTTCTGCATCTAAAAGCAAACGTTTGGCTTTATTTAGTTCTAAATGACTCTCCGATACATATTGCTCGTACTCTAATTTCGATTTTTCAAACTCTGCCCTACTTTTTTGAGCTTTTCCAAAACGTTTCGACCCTTGAAAAATATCCCAACTTAACTGCGCCCCAAACAAGTAACCATTACTATCTCCTTGAAAAATCTTATCGTCGTAAAGCTCATAACTTCCAAAAGCATTTAACCGTGGCAAGAATGCCATTTTATCTGCTTTATTTATCGCTTTATAAGCATCACTTGCTAATTGCATGGCTTTAATATCCGATCGGTTTTCAGAAATAATCTTACTGCTTAAAGCTAATGTAGAAACCTGCAATGAGTCTGTTGGCACATAAACGATATACGCCTCATCGTTCATTAAAAAAGATAAATAGTCTGATGCATTCTGCACGTTACTTTTTGCCGATTGTAATTGATTTTGAACTTCGGTAACCCGAACTTCTACATTTAAAACATCGGCACGTTGTAAATAGCCTTGTTTAAAGCTGTTCGTAGCCAAGATTTTATTGGCATTTGCAGCCTCCAGAGCTTTTTCCATTACGGCCACCCCTTTATAGGCGAGTTGTAATTGCATATAGGCCTTATTGATCTCGAATGCCATATAATCGGAAGTTCGTGTTACCTTTAAAGCCATCGCTTCCATTTTAGACTTGGCTGCTTTGCGCTGATAAAGCCCATCTAAATTGAGCAACGGTTGTTGAATTTCAAACTTGGTAGCATAATTCTCAATCTGAGAAGGATTATTGAGCAAGAAGGGATTAAAATCATTTTGTGTTAAAATCTCTTGGTTCAATTTAGACCCAAAAGCCATTAACGGATTGGTAGTAGCCATGCCAGTGTGGCTTGCCGTAATATGAGGTAAAAACACCGCATTCGTCTGCCTGAAATCTGCTCTAGCCTGATTAAAATCTTGTTCAGAAATTTTAATGGTCTTATTGTTTTCTGAAACCCTTGTCAAAACGTCCTTTTTTGAAATATTAACAGTTTCTTGTGCTAACGAAACACCGTTCCAAAACAAAAACAAAACCATTGTTACATAACCTATATTCTTCATTAATATCATTTTATACCACAAAAATATGGCTATAAAAAGAAGTGCTTGGTAACAAAGGTTACTTAAGGAAAGTAAACAAGTGTTTTTAGTTTGTTTTTTTATAGCTCCAAACGGCAAGTCCGTTCATAACAAGCGCATACAGTAGTGTTTTTAGAAGTTGCGGAAGAATATCTGTAAATCCAGATCCCTTAAGCATTACCATGCGCATTACTTCTACGAAGTATTTTATGGGATTAAACTCGGTAATCATTTGGGCCCATTTTGGCATGCTTTCAATAGGTGTAAACAAGCCACTCATTAAAATAAAAATTACCATAAAAAACCAAGCAATAAACATGGCTTGCTGTTGGGTTTCTGTAAAGTTTGAAATAAATAATCCCATACCTAAAACCACTAAAATATAAATAGAAGTATAACCATACATCAAGGCCAAACTTCCCAACATTGGCACATTAAAAATCAGTTTAGCAATACCCAATCCAATAGTAAGGAGCCCCATTCCAATTATCCAAAAGGGGAACAGTTTCCCTATTATAAATTGGCTTTTTTTAATGGGTGTAACATTAATTTGTTCTAATGTACCTATTTCTTTTTCACGAACAATATTCATACCCGATAAAAACAAAGTAATCATAGTTACCAATAATACCAGTATACCAGGCACCATAAAGGTTTTATAGTTTAAGGTCTCGTTATACCAAAATAACGGAATGGTTTCAATAGTTTCAGGTTGGACATGCCCATCGTTATAGGAAATCAAATCTGTTTTAATTCTTTTGTTGAAATTTTGAATAATCTGTGTTACATAAACATTTTCCACTCCTGCAGCTGCACCATCAATAGCATTTATGGTGACTCCTAAAGGGATTGTTTTTTCTTTTTTCAAATCGCGTTCAAAATATTTAGGGATTTCCAAAATAACATCAATTTCTCCATTAAGCATAGCCGAACTTGCCAATCGCTCCGAAGGAAAGCGAGCCAGCACATTAAAATACATGGAGGCCTGAAAATTTTCCACCAATGCTCTAGAAGTTGATGTATGATCATGATTTATATACGCAAATTTGATGTTTTTGACTTCAAAAGTAGCTGCATTAGATAAAATAAGGAGTTGTAATAGCGGCAAAATAAAAATAATAGGAAGCATCCCTTTATTTCTAAAAATCTGTTTAAACTCTTTTTGTATGATGTATAAAATTATTTTCATTATTCTAGTCTAATCTTATATTTTTTCACACTTAAGGCTATAAAAAACACGGTCATCCCCAATAAAACCAGGGTTTCTTTCCACAAATACTGAAGTCCAACACCTTTAAGCATAATCCCTTTAATAATTGTGATAAACCATTTTGCTGGTATAATATTACTAATCACCTGTAACGGTAGCGGCATACTGGTTATGGGAAAAATAAATCCCGACAATAAGATAACAGGAAGCATAAGCCCCATTAAAGATATCATCATTGCGGTTTGTTGCGTCGCCGAAATAGTTGAGATTAAAATACCCAATGCCAAAGATGTAATAATAAACAAAACACTTTCAAGCCCCAGTAAAAACAGACTTCCCTGAACTGGCATTTTGAATATAAAAACGCTCAACACAATGACAATAACAGCATTAATTATCGATAGAAAAATATAAGGAAACACCTTTCCTAATATAACTTGAAATGGCTTTAAAGGAGACACTAATAATATTTCCATGGTTCCAAGTTCTTTTTCCCTAGTAATAGAAATAGACGTCATCATGGCGGAGACTAACATCAAAATAATGGTCATGACACCTGGAACAAACATGTACACACTTTTTAATTCTGGGTTATATACCATACGTGTTTGAGGTATAACTTGATGACTAACTGTAATGTTTTTATTTTGTTCTTTTAAATAATTCTGTAAAATTGCATTTATAAAATTACTGATGGTATTGGCCGTATTTGGATCTGTAGCATCTGTAACAAGCTGTACTTTAGCATGATTATCTTTAATGAGATTTTTGCTGAATTTTTTTTCAAAATTTAAAACCGCTTTAACCTGTCCTTTTTGAAACACAGAAGCCATATCTGATTCTTTTTCAATAACCTGTTTTATACTGAAATGTTTTGAAGCCGCAATCTTATTAATAATTTCTTGCGTAGTAGCATCTTTAGAATGATCTAAAATAGCAATATCCACATTATTGATTTCATTTGTGATAGCGAAGCCAAACAACATGATTTGAACAATAGGCATTCCGAAAAGAATAAACAACGAGCGTTTATCTCTTAAAATGTGATAAAATTCTTTTTTAATAAAGCCTATAAATCGTTTCATTTTTTTAACAATCTGTGATTATTAATGGATAGGTTTTTTATGTAGCTATGTTACTTAAATAAAGCTAAAATTGAATAGTCTAATCTTTTTTCTGCGCCAATCTGCGCTATCAGCGGGACATATTTACAAGTCATTAATTATATCTTTTGAAATATTTAGTTCTAAAAACATTATGAATGCCGTTTATCGATTGTTCCCCATGCTTTCAATTATGAGACTCCCGCATAACTCCCTGATCAACGCAGATTTACTAATATACGCTCTGTGAGAATCCCTGATTTTTAAAGGATCATTTTTTTCTTTTAACTGATATCTTTTTTCTTAAAGTTTATACAAATTGAATAATCCAATCTTTTTTCTGCGCCAATCTGCGCTATCAGCGGGACATATTTACAAGTCATTAATTGTATCTTTTAAAACATTTAGTTCTAAAAACATTATGGATGCTATTTCCTAATTATCCCTCATGCTTTCAATTATGAGATTCCCTCAGAACTCCCTGATCAACGCAGATTTACTAATATACGCTCTGTGAGAATCCCTGATTTTTAAAGAATCATTTTTTTCTTTTAACTGATATCTTTCCTCTTAAATTTTATACATATTAAATAGTCCAATCTTTTTTCTGCGCCAATCTGCGCTATCAGCGGGACATATTTACAAGTCATTAATTGTATCTTTTAAAATATTTAGTTCTAAAAACATTATGAATGCCGTTTATCGATTGTTCCCCATGCTTTCAATTATGAGACTCCCGCATAACTCCCTGATCAACGCAAATTTACTAATATACGCTCTGTGAGAATCCCTGATTTTTAAAGGATCATTTTTTTCTTTTAACTGATATCTTTCCTCTTAAAGTTTATACAAATTGAATAATCCAATCTTTTCTCTGCGCCAATCTGCGCTATCAGCGGGACATATTTACAAACCATTAATTATATGTTCTAAAAACATTATGAATGCCGTTTATCGATTGTTCCCCATGCTTTTGATTATGAGACTCCCGCAGCACCCCTTGATCAACGCAGATTTATTAATATACGCTCTGTGAGAATCGGTTAAATCAATGTGAGCTTAATTTTTTAACTAAAACTTGATATTTTCTTTTCATCCACGCGCCAATTTTAAAAACACATCGTTCATATTCTTTACTTTAAACTGCTCTTTTAATTTTTTGGGAGTATCCAAAGCTTCTATCTTCCCATTAACCATAATGGAAACACGGTCACAATACTCGGCTTCATCCATGTAATGGGTGGTTACAAATATGGTTGTACCTTGGCTGGACGCTTTGTAAATAAGCTCCCAAAACTGACGCCTTGTTATGGGGTCCACACCCCCCGTTGGTTCGTCTAAAAATACGATTTTCGGATTGTGCAATAAGGCTACTGAAAAAGATATCTTTTGTTTCCATCCCAATGGCAATGCTCCTACCAACTGGTTTGATATTTCATCAAGCCTTAAATCCGCTATCAAAGCGTTGGATTTTTCTTTTATATTTTGTCGCGAAAGCCCATAAATTCCCCCAAAGAAACTAATATTCTCTTTTACGGTTAAATCGTCATACAAAGCAAATTTCTGACTCATATAACCAATATTTTTTTTAATATCCTCTGGATTCTTAAACACATCAAAACCCGCAACAGTTGCTTCGCCAGAAGTCGGAGTAGAAATACCAATCAACATTTTCATTGCCGTTGTTTTTCCCGCACCATTAGCACCTAAAAAACCAAATACTTCTCCTTTTCCAACATCAAAAGTAATCGCATTTACAGCGGTAAAACTACCAAATGTTTTGGTTAATTTTTTTACGTGTATAACTTTGTTGCTGTCCATTATTTAGCTAATTCCATAAACGTGTCCTCAATAGTAGGCTCTGTTCTTTCTATTATTATGTCTAAAAGCTTTTTAGACTTTAGATACTCAAGCAATTCCTTTGGATTAAAGTTCGATCTAGTATCTGTATAATGTACAAACTCTCCAAAAGGATAAACGCTATGGTTAAATTCATATTCATTTAAACAAGCAATAAGCTGGTACATGTTATTTGCACGTATATTATAAATAAGTTTGGGATAATGCCTCACAACTGCCTCGGGCGTATCAACCTTTAAAATCTTACCTTCTTGAATAAAAGCTATTCTATCACAAAGTTCGGCTTCGTCCATATAGGGCGTTGATACCAAAATGGTAATATCTTTCTGTTGCAAACGCTTTAACATGTCCCAAAATTCCTTTCTAGAAACAGGGTCTACGCCAGTAGTAGGTTCATCTAAAAACAAAATTTTTGGCTTATGTATCAAAGCACAACACAAGGCAAGCTTTTGTTTCATTCCTCCAGAAAGCTTTCCTGTACGACGCTTTTTAAAAGGTTCGATTTGCACATAAATATCTTTTATTACATCGTAATTTTCTTCTACAGTTGTACCAAAAATAGTTGCAAAAAACTCAAGATTTTCCTCAATAGTTAAGTCTTGGTACAATGAAAATCTCCCTGGCATATATCCTACACTGTTTCGAATGTTTTTATAATCTTTAACAACATCATAACCTGCTACGGTTGCTTCACCAAAATCGGCAAGCAACAGTGTAGTTAAAACTCTAAACAGCGTCGTTTTCCCTGCACCATCTGGTCCAATAAGTCCAAAAAGCTCGCCTGGCTTAACTTCAAACGAAATGTCATGCAAAGCTACCGCATTCTTATAGGATTTACTAATATGCCTCACAGAGACCCCCATATCCTTTTAGTGTTGAATTATTATTTTGGTTTCCATTGAAATCTTAGAAGTAATAGCGTTTGAAATCAAACATGCTTTTTCTGCTTTTTCTACAATACGTTCTGCACGACCACGTTTAGATTCGTCTGCAATTATAAGCTCAGGAAATAACAATATCTCGCTCATTACAAACCTCCCATCAATTTTTTCTAAAATCCCTTTTGAACCACACTTAAAACTAATAAACTCTAGTTTTGAAAATTCTGCAATTGCCAAAAAAGTCGTCATTAAGCAACTGGTAACTGCAGCTGTAAATAAATGTTCCGGCGACCATATATTTGGCATACCTCCAGGGAATTCTGGTGGCGTAGCAACGTTTAAGCAATTCGTTTCGTTCGTTTCTTTATTATAAAGCTCTGGTGAGCTCAACACGCCCTTTCGGTCTTGTGTCCAACTAACATTAACATTATAGCTATGTTTTTCCATGGTGACTTGTTTATAGGTGATTATTGAAAATAAATATGATATGCAGCTATATTTTCTTTGATACTCTGTTTTATTTTGGACGCTTCCTCAACATCTTGTACTTCTGATAGGGCTTCAATTTTTTCCATTAATGGAAGTAACCAAATGTGTAAAAAATCATGCGATGGTCCCTGCATTGTACAATTTTTAACTACATCGTTTTTCGCTTCACCCAATTGCGCTGCTAGCTTGTGATAGTCTTCAATCACAACCGTAGCTTGTGTTTTTAAAACATCTTGCATTACAATAACACCTTGGTTCGTTGCCACATTAGCCTGCCATTTAGCACCTTCATCTAACTCCATGTCCGCAACCCAATCATTATGATACTGCGTTAGAGTATTGGTATCTTGGTGGTCTTGTACGACCTCTTTTCGGAAAGAGTCGTCTTGTTTAGTGTCGTTTTTACAGCTAATTAAAGCACTTAAACACAGCATAAAAAGTAATCGTTTCATAATAATTTATTTAGTTTTCGATTTATGTATCCACATTTCCGCAGGCATGCCTATTTTCAAACTTCCATCATTAACAACCTCTACTTTGGCTGCAAAAACCAACGCCACGCGCTCATCTTTCGTCTGAATAATTTTTGGTGTAAACTCAGCTTCCGAAGCTATCCAACCAATAGTTCCCTTATAGCTTTTCATTGTATCGGAAGCATCAATTTTCACGCTAACCTCTTGGCCTATTTTTACGCTTGCCAATTGTGTTTCACTTAAATATACTCGCAACTGCATACGCCTTAAATCGGCGATTTTATAAAGCGGTTTACCAAAGCCAGTAATCTCATTTGGTTCGGCATATTTGGTTAAAACAGTTCCGTTTATAGGGTTTATCAGTTTGCTTTTTTCAATTTTATTCTCAATCTGTTTTAATTGAACATCTATAGACTTAAGTTCGTTTACTACGGGTGCATTTTGAACTTCTATACTTCTAATCTGACTTTTAATAATATCCATATCTCCCAAAACATCGTCTAATTGCTTTTGTGTAGCTGCGCGATCTCGCATCAAATTTTGTATACGGTTTTTAGTTGTATTTGCTGTTTTTAGTTTGGCGTTTAAAACCGTAATTTGAGAGAGCACACCTTTTGATTTTGATTTTATAACAGCCTTTGATACTTCCAATTGTTCTCGCTGTAATGCCAATGGAATGGTATCGACATATCCTATAAATTGATTTTTTTCAAGAGTTTCACCTTCACGAATATCAAACTGCATTAATTTCCCACTATTTTCTGCTGAAATAGTAATTTCAGTGGCCTCAAAATTACCATAACCATCGGCTTTCCCATTAGAGTGCCTACAAGAGAACATACTTATAGCCAGAGTGGCTAAACCTAATATAGACGTTATATAGTTCATTTTTTAATTTCCTTTAGTTATGTTATAGTTAGCTTTAGCCAGTTGCAATTGAATCTCGTGCTTAGCAAGCGTGTTCTCATCTTCATAAAGATTTGTAAGCTCTATAAGATAAGCCGAAGCTGTTATCACCCCATTTTTTAACTGCGAATCGGCTGCAAGTAATACTTGCTTTCTTAGTGATACAATTTCAAAATCGGATGTTATAAAGGCTTTAATTTTATTGATTTCAGATTGGTACTGCTGAAGTTCTATATTTTTGTTTATCTCAAAAACATCTATTTCGGTATCTATAATCTCTTTATTAATAGCCAACGACTGTTGCTCTTTTTTTGAGGCATGCCAATCAAAAACATTCCAATTCATTTTTACACCCACAGTATAAAAGGTCTGAAATGAATTATCTAACATATTAAGCCCTGGATTGCCATAACCTCCTGTAGCGAAACCAAAAACTTTAGGCAAGTGTTTCTTAGCAAGAAGTGCTTCTGAAACTTCAATTTGATTTTTTTTTAACTGAAATAAGTCAAATTCTGGTCTATTCTTTTCATTTTGTTCAAAAACCATAATATTTTCTTTTACAAATGGTGTATCATGTGGTATATTCTCACCAAGAATGGAAGTCAAGGTTTGTAATAAGCTAAGCTTGTTTTGCTCAACCTCTATTGTTTTTTGTTTAATGCGAAGTAATTCTGCTTCTATAATTTTATCAGAAGTGGGCAATACCGTACCATATTTCACTCCAGATGCCACCTCTTTAAGCTTGGCTTCCAATTGGGAGGTTATGGCCATTAAAAGGTGTTTGTTCTCTTGTGCTAATAACACCGAAAAGTAAAGTTGGTTAATCTGTTTTTTTAATTGGTACAAGTGTACTTCCACCTGTTTTTTTTTCGTTTCTAATACCGCAGATTTAATCTGTGAAGCAATATCCAGAGTTCCACCATCATAAATAAGTTGATTTATAGAAAGCGTTGCACGATATTGGTCTTTATTTAAAGGTGCAATCTCGGCATTTGGAATAGGCACCTCAACAACATCCGATTGATAAGTGGCTTGTGCAGCAAACGCCATACTGGGTAAACGGTCTGTTTCAATCACTTTTAAATCTAAAGCATTTTGTTTTTCCAATAAATAATATTGTTGCACTAAAGGATAGTTGTTTTCAATCAACCTGTAACACTCTTGCAAAGAAAAAGTTTGTTGTGCAAAGCCATTGGCCACCATTAGAAAAATAACAGATTTAATTAAACGTTTCATGTTATACTTTTACGGAATGAATTATAAAATCTGCAACTTCTGTTTTTCGGTTTTCAATAAGTATTTTATACCCCTCATCATCTACATTCGTAAATGCTTTTAACAAAGGCTCACCAACAAAAGGAAAAATATTTAGTGCTATAATATTAATAAATAACTGTTCTGCCGAAATGGGTCTCAAAACACCATTCTTAATCTCTTGCTCCACTTGCACCTTGAATTTATCAATATTGGGAAACCCCTTATTTTCTTTTATTTTCAAAATAAAATCAGGGTTCCTATTCAGTTCTTGTAAAACAAAATTCGGCAAATATGGATGCTTGCTAACAAACCCAATATAATTGGATGTAAAGTTTCTTATCTTTTGCTCAATTGAAGAATCATCATTTAAAATGGCATTCAATTGTGGTGCCAACAAAGAAAATGCATGCTTAAAAACTGCTTCAAAAAGCAATTGTTTGCTTCTGTAGTAATAATGGAGCATGGCTTTATTAATACCTGCTTTATCTGCTATTTCTTGCATACGAGCGCCATCCATACCTTTAGACTGAAACACACGCTTAGCTGCCTCTAATATCTGATTTTCAGTAGTCTCATTTTTTAATTTACTCATACAACTAAATGGTTTAACCAATTGGTTAACAAATATACATTAATTTATAGATATAAAAATAATTTTATGTTAAAGCTTTACAGTTTAAAAAATCAGAATAAAATAACGTAATGTGGGTAATGTGATTGACATGGCTTATTTTTACAAAATATTATGGATTCACTTACTCAAATTGTTTTAGGCGCCGCTGTAGGCGAAGCTGTTTTAGGAAAAAAAATTGGAAACAAAGCCATGTTATACGGTGCAATTGCTGGAACTATTCCAGACTTGGATATAGTTGCAAGTTATTTTACCGATACCGTTACAGCTCTTGCTATCCATCGTGGGTTTACGCACTCTATCATATTCTCTGTAGTATTTGCTCCTATTTTTGGCTGGCTTGTTTCTCGTTATGAAGCATTTAAAGACATCAAAGCTTGGTCGTGGTTGTTCTTCTGGGCCTTTTTAACACACCCTATTTTAGATGCCCATACCACTTGGGGGACGCAATTGTTTTGGCCGTTTGATTTAAGATTGGCATTTAAGACCATATTCGTTATCGACCCCATTTATACCCTTCCTTTTTTAGTGTTTTTAATTTTTGCCATGTTACAAAAACGCACTTCGCCAAAACGTCGGTTATATAATAATATGGGGTTATGGATAAGTTCTTCTTATTTAGTACTAACCTTTTTTTTAAAATGGGTGGCATTTACCCAATTTAAATCGGCTTTAAAAGCACAAGACATAAGCTATTTGCAAATAGACACTAGGCCTTCGCCATTAAACACCATTCTTTGGAGCGCCAATATTGAAACAAAAGACGCTTATTTATTAGGGCATTATTCATTTTTCGATACGCAGCCTATTACTTTTGAATCTTACCCTAAAAATCATCAGCTTTTAGGTGATTTTATTAAGGATGAAAGCGTACAGCGCATGATTGCTATTTCCGAAGGTTGGTACACGATCACTAAAAAAGAAGACCTCCTTTATTTTAACGATCTACGGTTTGGTCTTTTAAGTTTAGCACCAAAATCGCAAAATTTTGTTTTTCAATATAAAATGGAAAGAAACGATTATGGTAAAGTTCAATTTACCGAAGCCCCTAAAGATAAACGAGATGGCAAGAAACTATTAGCCGATTTATGGATCCGAATAAAAGGAAATTAAAATATCGTGCGAAATTAAGGTTTTGGATTTAATTTTCGAACAACCCATTTAATGAAGTAAAGCCCTAATACCCCTCCTAAAAAAGACACCATAACATTGATGGTAAACAACACTCCATTCACCTCTCCGGTTAACATAATGGATTTAGGACCAAAACCAAGTCTTCCAAATAGTTTGATAAAAAATATGCTTCCAAACATACCAGCAACGGTATTCCCCGTAAACCCAAGGGAATATTTTTTATAAAAAAAACCCACGAGATTAGCTCCCAGAATACCAATAAAAATACTAATAATTGCAATAAGAGTGTCTGTCATAACAAAAGGTGTTTCTACTTACCATTACATTAGTGTTCACCATATCCAATATCATCCATTTTCCCCTTAAACACTTTATAGTTCACGAACATATATACACCCACCAATAGCGCTGCAATAACAAACCAATAGACCCCAACGGACAGTCCGTACTCATCTGCCGCTACATTATATAGGGTTAAAGAGGGATTTACTGCATTTGTGGACGGTAATACCTTTGGAAAAATAGAAGCTACCGTAGAAGTTAATCCTCCAAATAAAAACAATGAGGAAAACAAAAAGCCTTTCCCATCTTTTTGAAAGGCCCTCACTTTAAAAAGTCCTAACAAGCCGATAAACATGACTAACGGAAAAATTAAAAACCAAGGTTCCTGTATAAAGTTATGCAAAGGGTTAGGCTCAATAATATGCCAGATAAATAAAGACAGAATTACTAAGCCTAATAAAACAAAATTAAGACGAAACACCACTTGCTTCAACTTTTTATTTAAGTCTGAATTGGTTTTAAAAATAATCCAATTGGCACCATGAATCGCTAATGCAACAACACCTATAATACCTAATAATAGCGTAAACCAATCTATAACACCCAACTGCTCCGAATGCGGACTAAAAGTAGGGTTCCATAAGGGCAAAAAGAAATAATGCGCTTCGTGCGCAGACACACCATCCACTACGCCTCCTAAATTAACACCTCTAACAACATTTCCCAAGGCTATACCAAAAAAAAGCGCCAGTAACAAACTTGCTATACCAAAAGCCTTATCCCAGATAGCCTCCCACATTTTGTTATGTATTTGGCCTCGTAATTCCAATCCAATCGCTCTAAAAATAAGCAACCATAAAATCATCATCAAGGGTAAATAAAATCCACTAAAAGCAGAGGCATACAGTGTTGGAAAAGCAAAAAACAAAACACCACCAGACGCAATAAGCCACACCTCATTAGCATCCCAAAACGGACCAATAGCATTGGTAATGGCTTTTTTGTCTTTTTCATTTTTCGCAAAAAACAAATGTATAATTCCCGCTCCAAAATCGTAGCCATCTAATATTACATAAACCGCCAACATGGTCATTAAAACGATGTACCAAAATAGTTCCATAATCAATGTTTTGATAGTTCTGGCCCTTTGTGTATAATCTTTCCTGCCAACATTAAAAATAATAAGCCCAGTAAAAGATATAAACCAATAAAACCAAGTAATGTGAATAAGGTATTCCCTGCGGAAACTGTTGGCGAAGCACCATCTGCTGTTCTTAAAAGATTATAAACCAACCAAGGCTGCCTCCCTAACTCCGCAGTATACCATCCTGTAGTATTTGCAATATATGGAAAAGGCAGCATAAGCATAAGTGCCCATAAAATCCATTTGGTCTTATACAGTTTTTTTCTGTATAACTGTACAGCAGCGACCAACATTAACCCAATAAAAATAGTACCTAATCCTACCATAATATGATAAGCATAATATAAGCCTGGAATATTTGTAGGATAATCTTTTTTATCAAACTCATTTAAACCTTTAATCTCGGCATCCCATCTTTGATAGGTTAAAAAACTTAAAACATTAGGAACTGCTATTTTATTATCTAATTTTTTTTCTACCATATTGGGTTGCCCAATCAAAACAATCTCTGCCCCACCTTCTTGCGTTTCAAAAATCCCCTCCATAGCTGCAAAGGTTACAGGTTGATGTTTTACAACATTTTTAGCAGCCCAGTCTCCTGTTGGAAAAGCAACCAAAACACTCGATACCAATCCAAAAACAACCCCTGTTTTTACAAAAAGTTTTCCAAATTCATTATGCTTCTCATTCAATAAGTAGAATGCACCAATTGCCGCTACAACAAATGAAGAGGTAATTAAAGAAGCCAATTGATTATGCAAATAAGACGGCATTAACCATGGATTGGAAAATAATGCTCCAAAATTATTGAGCACAAACCTACCATTTTCTAAAATTTCGTAACCTACAGGATGTTGCATCCAAGAATGGGTAGCAATTATAAGATAACCACTGGCCCATGAGCCCAAAAACACTAAAAAACCTGTTACAAAATGAAGTTTATGCCCCAATAGCTTCTCACCAAAAATAAAAAGCCCTAAAAAAGACGATTCTAAAAAGAAAGAAAACATGCCTTCCATGGCCAGGGTCTGCCCTATAATTCCGCCTGTAAGCTCCGAGAACTTGGCCCAATTGGTACCAAACTGAAATTCCATTGGAATTCCGGTAACCACACCCATGGCGAAGTTGAGTGCAAAAATCTTCATCCAGAATTTTGCAGCGTCATTATATTTATCAATTTTGGTTCTTAGAAATTTCCATTTAAAATAGACTATCATTAACGATAGCCCCATGGTTAATTGTGGAAATAAGTAATGAAAAGTAATGGTGAACGCAAACTGCATGCGATCATAAAACAACATGTCTTCCATATAATGGATATTTGATTTTCAAAAGTACAATACATCCCGTTTTTAAGGATAACATTTTCTAAAATATTTATTATTATTTTTCAAATGCAACCATCCAAATACCTCTAACTTGATTTATATCATACCCTATAGCTTTGTCATTTGGATATAACAATTTTAAGGACTTCGATATTTGGGGCTCAATGTTTTTATTTGGTTTTCCGTGACATTGCAAACACATCGCATTGGTTGCAATAGGATAATAGACCTGTACTTGGCTACCCAAATCTTCTACAATGGGCGTAGGCTCGTGGTTATTTAAGAAATCTTTTTTAAAGGTCTCGATATACTCCAATTCTTTAGTATTTGCTTGATTATCGGGGTTTCTAGGCTTATCTGAAACCCGTTTAATGGTGGCCCGGTGTACCACACTCATGCTGTCGGTAAGTGGGTAAGCATTTTCATTACAAAAAGTTAAAGCAGCATGTGTTCCTTTTTTTTGGATGGTTCCCATTAAGTTTTTTCCTAGAATCGCTTTTGTACTCAAAGCATATTTTAGTCCGCGATCACTATAAGTTAGATTATCAAGGGTTTCTTTTGATTTTTGCTGCCCCACACTCTTTCCTTTACCCATGCCACTCCCTTTCCCTCTTCCATTTCCACGCCCTTTATTATAATGCGCTTCAAACCACTCGGGGGCTTCAATATCAAAATCGAACATATAATCGGCAATCTGACAAATGGTTTCTTCGGGATAATGGGTTTTGGGCATCACTCCAAAACGCATAACAGCACCGGGCATTTTAGTGTTTTCTTCTGTTGGGTTTTTTATCCAATTTTGGATGTCGTCTATAAAAGCTTCTTTTGTAACACCTCCTTCCATATAATGCCTTTTAATCCCAATCATGGGCGGTCCAATACGATCTTCTTCACTAGCTGATGGACTATGGCACACATAACAATTCGTTTCCATTAGTTTTTTACCAGGGTGGTTACTTTGAATATCGTCACCACCTGAAAGCGATGTTTTATTAGACTGTTTGCAGCTCCCCAAAAACATCAAGACTATTATAGACAAAACAATTCTCATACTATGTTGTTTTTTTTCAAAAATACTATTCAAATACTGCAACTGTGTAACAAGAGTTACAACAAAATACTTCTATAAATCTTCGTAAAAGCGCAACCTATTATGCAATATGTTTATTTCCTCTTTTAAAGAGTCTACTTTTTTTAAAAGATTATAAATGGCATCTACACCTTCAATATTGATTTCTAAATCGTAATGCAGACGTATTATTTTTTCAACCTCTTTTATTTGGGTGAGGTGAATGTAATTATCATTTTTTTCTACCACTATTTTTATAAGTTGATAATCTTGCAAAGTATTTATAAAAGAAACAGGGACATTATAACGTTTGCAAATTAATTTTATGGGTATTAAGTCTTTTGTTTCCATTATGAACGTAGTTTTTGTAATTCTGAAATAAGGGCCTTTTCTTTATCGGAAAGATGGGTGGGCGTTGTTATTTGGTAGGTGATAAATAAATCACCATACTGTCCTTCTTTTTTATATTTAGGAAAGCCTTTGCCTTTTAGTTTTACTTTAGTACCATTTTGAGTCTCTGGTTTTATGTTCAATTTCACTTTTCCGTTAAAGGTATCGACCATAAGTACGCCACCCAACAATGCCGTATAAAGGTCTAAATCTACAGTAGCATAAAGATGTTCCTTATCCCGTCTAAATTTTGAATCGTTCGAAATTGTAAATTGAATATATAAATCGCCATTTGGCCCACCATTTACACCTTTTCCTCCGTGCCCCTTTAATTTTATAATTTGACCGTTTTCTACGCCTGCAGGAATGGTAATTCTAATGTTCTTCCCATTAATGGTAAGAGTACGTTTATGGGTTTCATAAACCGCTCTTAAGTCTAAGTACAATTCTGCATTAACGTCTTGGCCTCTGAATTTCACGCCTCCACCCCGGCCTCCCGAAGCGGCACCGCCAAACATATTTTCAAAGAAATCTGAAAAATCTGCTTCAGAATAGCCTCCCGGTCCTGTTTGAGAGCTTCTATGTTGAGATTTTTGTTGCTGCTGCGCAGTGTTTTGATAGGGATCACCATGCTTCCAATGCTCCCCATATTGATCATATTTTTTTCGATTTTCCGGGTTGCTTAAAACTTCATTGGCCTCATTAATTTCCTTAAATTTCTTTTCTGCCTCTTTATCATTCGGGTTTAAATCTGGGTGGTATTTTCGAGCCAGCTTTCTATACGCCTTTTTTATGTCTGCATCGGAAACATGTTTTGAAACCCCCAATATTTTATAATAGTCAACAAATGCCATATAGTATTAATTTGATTTATTTTTAAAACCTTAATTCCATAATATTCGCAATACAGAATCTGTAAAATATATTTTCAAGAATTATATATGCGCTTTAAGAACTGAAATAATATTGTTTTTTTGAAGCACTCCAGATTCACGCCATTGTTGTTTTCCATTTTTAAACAAGACCATGGTAGGCACACCTTTAACTTGATATTGTGCCGCTAATGCTTGATTTTTATCAACATCTATCTTTATAATCCTTACTTGGTCACCCAGTTCTTTTTTTACATCTTTTAAAATAGGTGCCAAAGCTTTACAGGGGCCACACCAATCTGCAAAGAAATCTATTAAAATTAATTTTTCGGAACCTATAATTGTACTGAAATTAGTTTTCATTTTTCTTGTTTTAAATAAAATTACGGATTAACATTCAAACTTTGCATGATACGAATCAGTAGCCTTTAACTAAACAACTTAAGGAAGCGGCTTTAACATTGTTTTTATTCAACAGCTCCAAAAACGCATCATGAACAGGATATCAAGATAATAAAAATTAAAATAACAGACCATTAACTAATCCATCATTTCCACGTGTTTATCATTCTTTTTTTTGTACTTTTAAAGTAGCTAATGCTTCACGAAAAAAGTATGCCCTATTACAATAAAGATGTTTTTAAAGTGCTTATGGAAGCCATTCCAGAAGGAGTTGTTATTGTTGATAGCGATCAAAAAATAATTGAAGTAAATTCTTCCATAGAACATATTTTCGGATATAGCCACAGCTATTTAATCCATAAAGATTTAAGTCTCCTCCTATCTTTAAACTACCCTGAAGACCACACCATGCGCTTCGAGATATTTGATAGTGCAGGAAAGCATAAAAAAATATGTGCATCTACAGATGTATATGGTTTAAAGCATAATGGCGCCATTTTCCCTGCGGATGTACAATTAAACCCGCTCTCTATCACTAACCAACCTCATGTTATGGTGTTGATAAAGGATGTTTCTGAAAAAAAAGAAATAGAGAAGAACTTAATGTTAAAAAGCAGGGCACTACAATCTGCCAATAACGGTATTGTTATAACCGACGCTTTAAAGAAAGATAATCCGATAATCTATTACAACTCAGCTTTTAAAAAACTTACAGGGTATAGTTCTAAAGAAATTTTAAATCATAATTGTCGGTTTTTACAAGGCAAGGATAAAAACCAAAAACCCCTTAAAACACTTAGAAGGGCTATAAAAAATGGAGAAAGTTGCCAAGTAACCATTCGTAACTACAAAAAGGACGGCACACTCTTTTGGAACGATTTATATATTATGCCTATAATAGACCTCAATGGGATTGTTACTAATTTTATAGGCATTCAAAATGACGTAACCTTACGAAAGATTGCTGAATCAGAAAAACACCATTTCTCTACAATATTTGATGAGTCGCTAAACGAAATCTATGTTTTTGATGCAGATACCTTAAAATTTTTAAATGTAAATTACGGCGCCCAAAAAAACATTGGATATTCCATGCAAGAGCTTATAAAGATGACCCCTTTAGATATTAAGCCAAGAAATATGGAAAGCAAGTTTAAAGACACTATTGAGGCACTGCTTAAAAAAACAGTAAAAAAAATAGAATTTGAAACCATACATAAACGAAAAGATGGCACAACTTATCCCGTGGAAGTCCATTTACAACTATCAAATTTAGCCGATAGAGATGTTTTTGTAGCCATTATTTTAGATATAACAGAGCGCAAAAACTACACGAACAAACTGGAAAACAAAGTGGAAGAGCGTACACAACAGCTCAAAATAGCCTTGAGCAAAGAAATAGAACTCAATGAACTAAAAACCAAATTCTTATCTTTAGTTTCCCATGAATTTAAAACCCCTTTAAGCGGGATTTTAACATCCAGTTTATTATTGGGCAAATATCCCCTCACCGAGCAACAGGACAAACGCGATAAACACATAAAGACCATCTCGGAAAAAGTACATTATTTAAACAACATTTTAAATGATTTTTTATCTATTGAAAAATTAGAAACAGGCAAAATGAATTACAAATTCTGTGATTTTAAAGTGAGTAAAGTTGTAAATGAGGTAGTTTATAATGCTAATATGATTTTAAAAGAAGGACAACAAATCCATTATCCAGAAGATATCGATGAGCTTTCATTATATCAAGATGAAAAAACCATTGAACTTATTTTATCTAACTTAGTTTATAATGCGGTACGATATTCTCACGAACATGGCATTATCGCTCTAGAGATATTCCAAAACACGAAAACCACAACCTTTAAAATAATAGATTACGGCATTGGAATACCTAAAAAAGATCATAGCAGAATTTTTGATCGCTACTTTAGAGCCGAAAATGTAACAAACACACAGGGTACCGGTATTGGTCTAAATATTGTAAAAAGCCACTTAGACCAATTAAAAGGAACTATAAATTTTACAAGCAACGAGCATATAGGCACTACATTTACCGTTGTTATACCTAATAAAGCAAACCAATGAAAACCATTTTATTAATAGAAGACGATACCGTTTTAAGAGAAAACACTGTTGAACTTTTGGAATTGGCGCGTTATAAGCTTATTTCGGCCTCTAATGGAAGGATAGGTGTTGAAATGGCACAAAAACACATACCCGATCTTATCATTTGCGATATCATGATGCCAGAACTGGATGGTTACGAAGTCCTGCACGCCTTATCTACATCCCAAACCACTCAGCACATTCCTTTCATATTCCTTTCAGCAAAAACCGAGCGTACAGATGTTAGAAAAGGCATGAACTTAGGAGCAGACGATTATATTACAAAACCTTTTAGTGAAGAGGACCTCGTTAACGCCATCGAAAGTCGCTTAGCAAAAGTCGCCATTTTAGAAGATTTAAAAAAAGAGCAACCTCTCCCCATAATAGAAAAAAATGAACCCCGCCTCAAAACCATAAATGATTTAAAAAACTTTTTTGATGATAATGGAACCCCACTATCTTATCATACTGACGATACTATTTATAAAGAAGGTGAGCATTCAAATTATATTTACCTTGTAAATAAAGGAAAGATAAAGAGTTTTAAAATAGATGATCAAGGCAAAGAGCTAATTATCGAGATATTTAAAGAAGACGATATATTTGGCTATACGTCTTTTATCGACAATCTTCCACATAAAGAAACAGCAAAAGCCATTGAAAACACTCATATATTAGGCATTTCTTTTATGGAATTTAAAAACATACTTAACAATAATCCGAAAATTGGTTTAGAACTCATCCAACTCTTAACAGATAACCTATCGCTTATAAAAACACAATTGCTACAAATGGCATATGGATCTGTAACCAAAAAAACTGCTGCTACTATTTTAAAATTTGCAGAAAAAATAAACCGAAAACCACAGGACCCTATAAACATTTCTCGAAATGATTTAGCCAATGTAGCCGGTATTGCATCCGAAACATTAATAAGAACATTAACTAGCTTTAAAAAACAAGGGCTTATAAAAATAGAAGGACGAAATATAAAAGTATTGAATATTGATGGCTTAAAGGCCATGCACTAATCGCCAAAACACCATTAAGTGATTTATATCATTTCAAAATCAGTGTCTTACCAGTAAATTTACTTTGTAAATATGCTATAAGATGAAAAATATATTATTACCCACAGATTTTTCAGAAAACTCATGGAACGCTATTACCTACGCAATACAATTTTTTAAAAACTCAGATTGTAACTTTTATTTATTACACGTAAAAAAACCTAGTGATATTGTTCTAGATGATGCTGTATACAATCCCCCTTTTAATGACACTAAAAGAAACAGCCACGCAAAACCAACAGAACTGCTTTTACAAGACATTCAAGAACGTATTCTGAAACATTTTCCGAAAAATAAAAAACACCAATTTTATACGCTCATAGAACGTCGCTTTTTTATAGAATCTATCAGAAGTTGCGTAGTTCAAAAAAAAATAGACATCATAGTAATGGGTACCAAGGGCGCTACGGGGCTAGATAAAATTATTGTGGGCACAAATACGGCCGATGTTATTACTAAAGTAAAATGCAGCACTTTAGCGATTCCAGAAAATGCACGATTTTCAAAACTTAAAGCAATTGCGTTCCCTACAGATTTCTCCCTAACTTATAATATCCAGGTATTGCAACCTATTTCTGATGTTCTTAAAAATCACCATTCGATATTGCGCATCGTCCATATAAGCAAAAACGAAACCAACCTAAATGACGACCAAAATAAACACAAAGCCCTGTTAGAAGATTACTTTAACACATACCAACATAGCTTTCATTTTTTAAAAAGTAAAAAAGTAGAACACACCATACAATGTTTTGTTACGGATAAAAATATTAATATGATTTTTATGGTAGCCAAAAACCTTAATTATTTTCAGCAAATTTTATTTCATTCTAAAATTAAAGAAATAAGCTACCATACCGATATTCCTTTTTTGGTACTACATGAAAAAAATTAAAATACTTTCTAATACCCAACAAAATCACTCTATAAAAGAATATGTTTTTTAAACACTGATAAATGTCATCTTCCAATACAATTAAGCACCCTAAATTTGCATTATTATTATACGTTCTTACAAATTACTTCAAAAAAATCTAGGTTCTGTTATTTCCAAATAACAGAACCACAACAGAGTTTTAACATATGCTGTTTTTATTTTTTTTCATGGCTTTACTTAGTAATACCATGAAAAATAAAAAATAAAAACCGCTTACTAACTCTGACAAAAAGGGAAATGTGTTGCCATGTTTCCCTTTTTTTTATCACTTCAAATTTAAAAACATTACGCTTCCAAAAAGCAACAGCAGCATTCTTTATCCAAAAACACTCTTCATAGGGCATATAAAGTGACATATATCATTGTTAAATAGACGTTTAATCTTTAACTTTAGCAGATACATCTATAAAGCCATGAGAAAAATATTAATCCCTACCGATTTTTCAGAAAACGCTATGAACGCCATACGTTATGCCGTAGATTTATTTAAATATGAAATCTGCGAATTTTATTTTATGAATGCCTATCGGGATGATATATATGCACAAACGCAAGACTTTACTCAAGATAATATAGACCGTATTTCGGCCAATATCAGCAAAAAATCTGAAGAATTATTAGGGAATATTAAAAGCCATTTTAGAAATAAATTATCAAACCCAAAGCATACCTACTTTATAAAACCTTCCGACAACTTGCTCATGGACGAAACCAATAGAATTGTTGATGAAGAAAATATCGATTTAATTGTTATGGGAACCAAGGGCAAGGCCAACAATAAAAAAATAACATTTGGAAGCAACACCTTACAAGTTTTAAAATATGTAACATGTCCTGTTTTGGCTATTCCGGAAAATTACAAATACAGCTCATTAAAGCACATCCTGTTCCCAACAGATTATATGGTTCCCTATAAAAGAAGGGAATTAAAATTACTTTGCGAATTAGCTTACCCCTTTAATGCAATAATAGACATGCTTTACATATCCAAAAGCAACACGATGTCTTTAAGACAAAAAGATAACAAAGCATTTATCGAAAAAGAGTTTTGCAAAAATAATATCAATTTTAAAATTGAAAACAGCAATCATATTACCAATTCCATTTTTAAAGCAATTAAAGAGAATAAAACGGATATGTTAGTTATGATAAATACAAAACATTCATTTCTAGAAAACATTGTATTCCAGTCTACCATAGACAAATTAAGCCTGAACCTTGATATTCCTTTTTTAGCATTGCAAAACATAACACGTGCCTGACATTTAACTAAAAAATCAACATCATGAAAAAGATTCTTTTACCAACAGATTTCTCCAACAACTCTTGGAACGCTATAGCCTATGCCTTACAGCTCTTTAAAAATGAGAGCTGTACGTTTTACGTACTTAATACTTATACTCCCATGATTTATCATGCAGAACATGTTTTGGTTAATTCTGCACAATTTGAAATGGTAGATGCCGTTAGAGAAATGTCTTTAACCCAATTAAATGATATTAAGAACCGTATTGAGAGAGACTATCCAAACCCTAACCACATTATAGAAACCTTATCTACTTTTAATACCCTTATTCCAGAGATAAGAGATGTTGTAGAAAGCAAATCCATCGATTACGTCGTTATGGGTACAAAAGGGGCCACGGGCGCACAAGAAATCTTATTCGGATCGAACACAGTCCATGTTTTCAAGAACATAAAATGTCCTGTACTAGCCATTCCTGAAGGTTATACATTTAAAGATCCAAAAGCCATATTGTTTCCTACAGATTATGAAATAGATTATAAAAACAAACAAATTAAGCCTATTCTCAATATGGTGTCGTTATTTGATTCTACAACCCATATCTTAAATGTATCCTATGGATATGATTTATCTGAGGACCAAAAAACAAACAAGCATAATCTTGAGACCTATTTCAAGCAAACACAACACACCTTTCATAGTGTTAGTAACAACTCTGTACAAGAAGCCATAACAAATTTTCAATTAGAAAATAATATTCAGTTATTGGTCATGATCAATAATAAACATTCCTTTTTTGAAAACCTGTTTTTCAAGTCTACTATAAACCAAATTGGATTTAATTTAAAAATTCCCTTTTTGGTTATTCCATCAAAACTAGAAAACTCATAGTATATGGTTTATCCCTTTAAAATTATAAAAAAAACGGATAACAGGTTTTAAAGTACCAGAAGAAGAGGCTGTTAAGAAAAAACATAAGACCGTTGCAAAATCCACCTTAATTAGATTCAATTTTTGTTATTATCTTGTGGGCTTCAAGTTGTCTGTTTATCTCTTTGAACAGCGGCTCGTAGACTTTTGCTTTGGTCGTTATAACTTCTGAAGCGGGATAGTATACTGTGGTCTGGTACTACTTGGTCTATATGCAGGCCGCAAAGTAGTTGAAGGAAATGCTGTCGTTAACGAGGCTCTCTACTTCATAGTCGCATAAACCGCAGCATGTTTGCATTGAACTCATTTAAAAAACAGCAGTCCACTGTAACTTGGCTTTCCTGTTGCGCTTTAGCCCCTCGTGTAGTGTTTTTTTAGAACTTGGATTATTGGTAACAAATCAATAGCGTCCTAAACGATTAAAAAAGGGAAGGAGTTTTTACCTCTCAAAAAATTCCCTTTGAAGTTCTCTATAAAACCCACCTTCCCTATGTCAAAAATAACATTGTTTTCACAAATTATCTGTAAGTAAGGCCGTTCAAGATTTTCGAAACTGGTAGAATCTCGCCAAAGTGACAAGCATTAAAAAGGTTATAATAGTTGGACACACCGTGTTTCGATGTTGTTCTGTCATTTTGCCAAGAGCAAGTCCGTTAGAGGCATCAGTAATGGTCTTCGCTCTGCGACAGGCAATCTAAATCATTTGGGCATTAAACGCGCTCCCTCCAAATCTACCATCAGCTACCTATATCAACATTACGGATGGCAGAACAGCAAACAATAAAGGCGTATATGACATCCCTTTAATTAAGCGGAGCGTTGTTGCAGCGGATAAGTTCTATAATGACTTTAGCTTACTGAACAATTGGGACAGCAACAAGGTGTTTTTCGATATAAGGCACAAAGAGAAACTTCAATACAATACCATAAAAGAGCTGAATTTGCCCGATAACAGATTGTAGCACATTATGAAAGATGAGATAATTGAGTTGGCCAATGAAGGCTCAAGGAAAAGGTCTAAGGGCAAGTTAAGACGTGTGAGCGTATGAGCTAAGAAAAACCAACAAGCGATAGAACTCATTACCAACCAACTTACATGGTCACCAAATACGATAAGTGAACTCTATAAGGCAAAGTGGCAGATTGAAATATTCTTTAGGTAAATCAAACAGTTGCTTCATATAAAAAGCTTTATAGGCACAAGTAAAAACGCTGTTATGATACAAATCCAGACAGCTTTAATTACGATCTTAATCCTAAAGGCAATGAAAGCGATGGCTAAATACAAATGGCACTTATCAAATTTGGTCGCTTTTATCAGATTGAACATTTTTGTTAGAATCCACTTGCAATTATGGCTAGATAGCCCCTTTGAAGAGCCCCTGAAATACCCCAAGAGTATAAACAAGGGGTTCTATTTTAAAAATATGGATCAAATAATCGGGACTCCTAAAATGAAGGCATAAAACTCCATGATCTATCATCATTTAAAATCGTTTTGATTAAGGTTATGTATTCATAAATTTAAATTTAGAACACTCTTAGTTACTCATTTTTTTACTTAAAACTTGTTTCATTTGCGATGGATTTGAATATAATATTGTCTTATTTTGCATTAATTTTTTATGTATATGATGGGTAACATTCATCCAATCTCGACCTTCCCCCCAAAGAGGTTCCATCATTTGAGATTCCCAGGTTTTTAAAGCTTCATTTAACCTATTGTATTCATTTTTTTGAGAATTCATCAAGTCGGTTGTTTCACCTAAATCTAATTCAAGATTATACAAAGTAGACCCATAATTATCAAGACGAATCAACTTATAATCTCCCACTCGTGCTCCCGCTTCTTCCAATTTTCTCCAAAAAAGCATGTCGTGTGGATTTCCCGATTTTTCACTTTTTAAATAAGGCAGTAGATTCACACCATCTAAAATTAAATCCTGATCCTTATTAATATTAGCAGCAGCCATAGACGTTGCAAAAATATCTAAGGAAGAAGATAGGCCATGGAATGTTTGACCGCCTTTAATACGAGTTGGCCAACTTACAATAAATGGCACACGATGCCCACCTTCAAATTTATTTCCTTTCCAACCTTTTAAGGGCCCACCACTCGAACTGTTATTGGCTGCGCCTCCATTATCGCTTAAAAAATATATCAAGGTATTATTTTCAATTCCTAATTCTATTAATTTCTGTTGTAGCTTACCAATATTCTCATCCAAAGACCAGGTCATGGCAGCTAATTCTTTTCGGGGATGGTCTTTATATTTTTCTAAATGCTCTTTTTTAGCTTCCATAGGGGTATGAACCGCATTGTAAGCTAAGTACATAAAGAAGGGTTCATCCTTGTTTTCTTCAATATATTTAACCGATTGATCACCTAAGAAATCCGTCATATAGCCTTCAAATTCTATACGTTTACCATTGTGTTGCAACATATTATACTTTGAGGGGTTTTTCATAGGAAAATAAGAGCGACTTCCTGTTTCAAAACCAAAAAAATCATCAAAGCCACGTTGGTTGGGATGGTCAGATTCATGCTTTCCTAAATGCCATTTTCCTAAAGCAATGGTTTTATAGCCGTTTTGTTTAAAAACATCAGCCATAGTTACTACGTCATCCGAAAGTCCAATATCTCCAGAATTTTCGTCTCCAGTATCATTTGCTTCAAAACCGAAACGTTGTGGGTATTTACCGGTTATCAAACCAGCTCTACTAGGCGCACAAACGGTGGCATTAACATGAGCATCGGTTAATATAACACCGCTTTGTGCTAGCTTATCTATATTGGGAGTTTCCAAATCTTCGCAGCCCATAAAACCAAAATCGGCATAACCCGCATCGTCAATTAATATGACGATGACATTTGGTTTTTCAACTTGATTGACTGGCTTATGTTCGCTATTCTTTTCTTGCGTTTGCTTGCAATTTAAAAATAGCGAGACCATTAAAAGAATGAAGAAATGACTTTTCATGTTAACATATCTTGATGGCATTATTCTGATTTAAAATTCGGATTTAATTCATTTGGTATGGGTGCATTAATTTGAGTTCTACAATTATTTAATACTTCTGACACTTTTACAAAATGGGCTTTAATAAACTTATTTTCTTTACTTTGACACTAAGTATAAAAAATAGCCGAAATATCGATTAATTATAGTCGTTTCTTAGGAAACAAAAAAAGTTAAAGCTCTACAGTCTTTCTTATCTACAAACATCTATTCCATTGTAAAAGTGTAGAGATAGAGTTAGTTTTATTGATTACTCAATGATAATTTTTTGTACAAAACTTCTTGCTCCTAATTCTATTTTAACAATGTAGATACCGGAAGAAAGTGAACTCACATTAATTTGTGATTGTGAACCAATCACATTTTTAACTAATTGGCCTGTAAAATTATAGATATTAAGTTTTACATCATTTTTTTCAATAACTTCTGAATAATCTACATTCAAAACGCCGTTTTTTATAAGTGATGGAATTACAGAAACCCCATCAGACTTGGAATTTAAATTAACCGATAATGAAGGTCCTTGTTCATACACTTCTTGTGTATATGCTATTGGCGATTGGTGATCGTGATACATAATTCCTGAGCTACTCAAAGTTATTGGATTACGAACAGCCATTAAAGAATAAACTGGCTTATCTGGTTGCCAAGTAAATACGGCATAGCGCTCTATAAAACTAGTAACGTCCAACATGTTCATGTAAGCTTGCAGCCCATCTCTTGCTGCCTCATTTGAAGCAGGTTGATCTGTCCAAGTGGCACCATAGTTAAATTCTTTAATCCAAATAGGACGTTGCCATTTATCATGAATAGCTTTTAACCAATTGTAAAAACCTTGAGCTGAAGTTTTTTTATAATAATGCACTACAATATAATCTACACGTAATCCTGCAGCTTCGGCTTTTGTCATAAATTCATCTCTCCAAGCTGCCCCTTTACTTCCGTCTGTTACAGCTGGTGACCCTAGTCTTAAACCCGATGCTAATAAATCAGAATATTTTTCAATGGCTTTATCAACAGTCATATTGGACTGATCCGAATTATCTGGTTCATTAAACGCCATATAGTGAGTAATATCCATACGCTCACCTAAACTTATGGCTTTTTCTATTGAACCACTACCCCATTGATTAGGAACAAATTCAGCATTTCCAACAGCTTCACCAGAAGTTCCCCAGTTGTAATACCACGAATTATTAAGTGATGCTACTACATCTGTACCTTTTGCTCCAATTCCTTTTTTATGAATATCATTCCAAGGAGAAACACGAATAAAAGACGCTTTCTGTTGTAAGTTTTCTGGAAGATTTATACTTAAATTGGCATTGGATGCTACATATACTTTACTTACTCCTGTTCCATTTATATTTTCAGCAAAAGTAACCATGTAGCCTTTTTCTAAGGTAAATGAAACAGCCCAATCATCATATTCTGCTAAGGTACCGTTGTAAAAGCCACAATACATTTCATGTTCTTCTCCTGAAAAATTGTAACCAGAATAAAGCTTAAGTACAGGGTCATTAACCTGAGCAGTTTTAAAATCTTCTTGAGCATCTTGAAGATTTAAAATAGCATTGTCTACTTCGGCAGAAGTAGCTTCACAATTATCAAGTACAGCGTTGGTGTCATTAATTACTTGCTCAAAAGCATCAACAGAAGTTTGTGAATATTGTTCGTACTTATTACCAATAGTTACCGTACTAATTTTATTTTCGGCTAAAGCCACATTACCTGTTAGAAGCAAACGATTTTCATCTCCATTTAATAAAGAGATATTATCAAAATAAAATTGACCATTATTCGCATACATGTACATTAACTGAATATCAATTTTAGCAATATCTTTTGCATCTTCTAAAAAAGAGGCATTAGCAAAAACCAACTCACCATTGTTATAAAAATTGACTTTATTTGTAGTGAAATCTACTTGAGTTGACAACGTAAAAATAGTATTTGTTGGAAAATTTTTTACTGGTAATCCATCAACAAAGCCACTTGGAACCCCACCTTCCATTGTCGTTGCATATTTTATAGTAGCGGTGTCTATTCCCACGGCAATACTAGACAAATACTTACCCATAGATGATATTAAGTGTATTTGGCAATTTACAGAATTACGTGAGGCAGACACATCAAAAGAAAACGCTGAATTACTAGATGTAGGAGTAAAAGCACAATAGGCCGATGGCATTGTGGCATTATGATCAAACTTTAATTTACCGTCCTTAACAGTTACACGTCCAGAAGTATTGTATTCTGTCCATCCGTTTGGAAGTGTTCCATCAGCATCAAAAGTGTTGTTTATTACGGTACCGCACGGGGTTGTTTGGGCAAATCCACAAAAAGAAAATAAAATAGCAGTTAGTACAAATTGTATTTTTTTCATAATCTTTTTTTTATTGTTGATTTGAAATTATAATTTTTTTAGTCACTTTTATATCACTAGAAACTATTTGAACTAAATAAACCCCACTGCTTAAATGAGAAACATCAACTTGATTAGATCCATTTGATTTGGTCAAAACTTCGTTTCCGTAAACATTGTATAACGTAATAATGGCATTTGTAAATAAAGAAGGTTCTGAGTATTTAATACTCAATAATCGGCCTGTTACTGGGTTAGGATAAAGACCTACATTCGATTTACCAAAACCTGTGACTGTCAAGCTTACACCTTGTTCATATACTTCTTGAATATATGAAGGGTTCTTTGATTCTAAATCTCTATAGAATTGACCAGTAATATTTAATTCGCCATTGTCTATACCACCTATACCTGTTGCAGAACCAAAGAAATAATACCAATTGTAACGTTCTATAAAATCCGCCGCTTCAAGAACTTCAGTTAATCCTTTAATGTTGTTGTAACCTTGCTCTACAGTTAGAGGTGCAGATCCAAAATTAGGATTACCATAATTATATTCTGTAACCCATATAGGAAGATTATATCTGTCATATAAACCTTGGAAACGTTCTAAAAAACTAGATTTTGAACGACGTACGTAATCATGTGCAGGAATAAAATCTACACGATAACCGCGTTCTATGCATCCGTCCATAAATTCTTTAATCCAAGCACCATCATTAAAAGAATCACTGGTTGAATTGTATTGAATATTCTCAACACCAGGAGCCCCTAGTCTAAGACCAGAAGCTAACAGTTTAGGATAGGCTTCCAAAGCCTCTGCTACTGTTAAGTTTGATTGATCGGAGTTATCAGGTTCGTTAAAAGCCATAAGATGATTATTAGTCATATCCTCTCCAACTTTTTGCATATTTTCAAGAGAGGTCCAGTTATCTCCTTTACTCCAAGCCATTGGAACAAATTGTAAACTAGGTGTTTTTTCTTGACCTATTCCTAATCCCCAGTGGTAGCGCCATGAAGCATTGTAATATTCTGGTGTAGCCCACTTTACATCACCTCCCAAAGCTCCTTTTTTACCTACAGAATACCAAGGACTTACACGTATAAAAGAAATAGTTTTTTGTAAATCAATAGGTAAGTTGATTTCTAAATCATGATCTTGAGCAATGTAAATTTTACTAACACCTAAGCCATTAACATCTTGTGCAAAAGTAGCCATGTACCCTTTTTCTAATGTAAATGATACTGCCCAATCTTCATAAGTTCCTAAACCACCGTTATAGTATCCACAATAAACTTCATGTTCTGTGCCTGTAAAATCATATCCATTATATAATTTAAGTACTGGGTCGTTAACTCTTGAAGATTCAAACGTTTCTTTAGCAGCTTGCAATGCTGCAATGGTATTGTCTATTAATTCTGAGGTAGAATTACAATCTAAAATTACTGTGTTTGATGTGTTAATTACATTTTGAAATGTATCTGCCGCTGTTTGTGGGTATTGATTGTAAATAGTACCAATTGAGGCAAATGCCAGTTGATCTTCTGCGGTATTTAAATTATCTGTTAGTTGCAAGCGATTCTCATCTCCATTTAATAATGAAATATTATCAAAATAAAACTGCCCATTATTATTATACATAAAAAGTAACTGAATATCAATTTTAGAAGCATCTTCTGCATCTTCTAAAAAAGGAGCATCCGATTTTACTAAATCTCCATTAATATAAAAATCAATTGTTTTGGTCGTAAAATCTATTTCTGAATCTATTTTAAAAACGGTGTTACTCGGAAAATTTACAAGTGGATCACCTTCTGTAAAATTACTTGGAATATCATTATTCATTGCAGTTGCAAATTTTATAGTAGCTGGTCCATTACCTAAAGCAATACTAGATATATATTTTCCTGTTGATGATATTAAATGAACTTGACAATTTACTGAAGCACGTGAAGCTGATACCTCAAAAGAAAATAAAGAATTGTCTGCCACTGGAGTAAAAGTTCTGTAACCCGATGGTTGTATTGCATTATGATCAAACTTTAGTTTTCCATTATCTACAGTTACACGTCCGGAGGTGTTATATTCTGTCCATTCTGTAGGTAACGTATTTGTTGTATTAAAAGTATCATTTACAATACTTCCACATGCAGTTGTTTGAGCATAGCTGGTTAATGATAAAAGTAAAATTGATATAAATAGTAATGTTTTTTTCATTTTATTGGTTTTTAGTTTAGTCTTTCAAAACTATTACAATTTCAGAATTTATAATTCTCATTTAGGTTGTTAAAATGTTGCATTCATGATTTTTAATAGACTTTAATTCTATTGATTAACAACACGTTTAAAGTTTAATCTAAAAAAAACAGCATCTAAAATTTAGATGCTACTTTTTTATAGAGATAAACCAATCCTATTCTTTAATCAGTTTACGCGTAACTGAAAATTTATCACCATCTAATTTTAATATATAAATCCCTTTTGGATAATTATTTACATTAATTTCTAGCTCTTTTGAGTTAACACGTTCTGTCGCCAAAACTTGTCCAGACACGTTTAATAATGTATATTGTTTAAGTTCAGCATCATGAGACAGCACTTTTAATGAGTCTGTAAAAGGGTTAGGATAAATAGTCGCATTAATTTTATTTATTATTTTTGTACTTAAATTTTTTTCCGGAGCAAAAATTTGAACCTCTGCTAATGTTAATGCTCCTGGATTATTTAATTGAATTTTAACAATCTGCCCCGTTATACTACCTGTTTCAATTACAAGTGCTTGATCTGGATAATCAGCATACGTTTCTGTAAAAATTACAGTTCCTCCGTTATCTGTGACCGTTACTGTAAAATCAGATAAATTAGCTTTACTACTGCTATCGGTTCTATTAAAAATATTAATTTCTCCTATTTCTTTATCTGCACCTAGGTCAACCTGCCACCAAGGATTAACACCAGAAGTATGCGTAATAGATCCATTTCCTCCAGCAAAGCTACCCGCAATATTTCCATCAATGGCACGTGATGCCTCCATAATCCATGTTCCAGTTGTAACGGACTGTGTAGCTGTACCGTTTAGTGCAAGATTGACACCTTGCTTTAAATATTTAGACATATAAACTTCATTGGCTGCCCCAACCTTTCCATTAGATAGATTAATTGTATTTCCCGAATTGTATATCACTAAACCATCAACATTATTCGCAATTGCAGCATCTATACGCGATGTACTTCCGTTACCATTATCAGTATTATTCACTTCAGAATCCCAAACTGGTAAACCTTTTGCAACACCCAAAGCAATAAAGGCAGGCCATTGACTATTATTATAACCTAAGTTATGACTAGTTGCTACTGTAATATAATCAGCTATATTGGTTTGTTCCATTACCTGTATAGATGCTGGAATACCCCAAACACATGGTCCCACTAATTCTGGAACACTAGGAATTAAACCGTTAACATAGTAAGACTCCATATTTGTTTTAATAGTACTATAAATTGTATTCATCTGAGCCGCACTCCAAGCATCCCCAGGCTTCCCGTCTTCATTAAATGGATTAATCCATTTTAAACCAGGATGATCCAACACAAATTGAGATACAACATCAATTACAGTTGCTGTAGCAGCAGCAACATCTTTAGTAGGGATTTTATCAGCACTTAAAAGAGAACCACTTGCAATTCTCGCTGCTCCTGAGTCTTGTGCGGGATTGGCAAAAACAAAGAATCCTTGAGCAATTGCTTGCTCAAAAAAATAATCCATTTTAGCAGGCTGAGGATTTGCACCAACTGGAAAAATAGGAATACGTATTCCATTAACTTTCATAGTTTTAAAACCTTTTAATAAATTATCCACTTGTTCTTCTGTTGTAACGGCTCCTGTAATAAATCGTTGCTTAGTATCTCCCAACACATAATCCATATCATTGGTGTAAATAGTTGTTATACCACTTTGCGCATTTGTATTTTCCATGGACAGTAAAATCACTACAATTATACTCCAATATTCAATTTTCATTTTTTTCATAATATTGATTGGTTAGTTCTGTTCATCCTATCTTTAGTTTTTGCCACTAAAAAGTATTATAAGATTGGTTTTTGATTTTATTATTGAACAATAAATTTTAAAGTTTGTGACATTGGGTTTGTCTCTATTTTCAAAAAATAAAGACCTTTTTCAAACCCTTTAATATTTAGAATAATTGTATTTGAGTCTACATCCATGGCATTATTTAATACAATCTGACCTAAATTATTTATTATTTGAACTTGTACTTTTTCAGAAGTAAAATTTGAATTTAAATGAATCTTAAGCTTATCTCCATTTTTCACAGGATTGGGATATGCCATTATTTTATTTTCTGTTTCTCCACTTAAACCACTAATGCTTAAAGTTTCTGAAAGTAAATTACTCATGAAATTAGACATCTCATATAGGGCATCTTCATGTGATGTTTTTCCTCTACTAAAAAAAGAATGCACTTCACCTGGGTAAATAATTACTTCCGCTTCTCCTCCTGCAGCATTTATAGCGTCTGCAAAACGAATACTTTGATTATGTGAAATTGTAGTATCTGCATCACCATGCATTAATATGGTTGCTGGTGGGTTGTCACTTAAGTGAAAAATAGCAGAATTTGCACTTTCGCTAGGAACATCTTGCTTGTACCAATTTCCTGCACCATAATCACCTCCATCATTAACAAAATCATAAATTCCATTAAAACCAATATAGCCAAGAACATTTGGTAATCTTTGAGACGCCATGGCTGCTAGCGGAGTTCCTGCAGATCCTCCACTAAAAAACACTTTGGTCATGTCTAAGTTATAAGTCTCTGCATTGTCTATTGCCCATTGGTATGCCCTATCTACATCTTCTTCTGCATAAGAATACGTACCACCAGAACCTACACATCTATATGAAATTGATAAGGTTACAATTCCTAAACTTTTTGCCAAATAATCTTTATGCAAAGAGTAGTCCGCACTAGAGGTTTCTGCAGAACCTCCTTGCCAACCACCACCATGAACAAAAATATGAACGGGAAATTTTTCAGTAGTATTTTCATCAATCACAGGTGTGGTTATTTTGATAGGTAATTTATGTCCTACTATATTTTCTCCAGTTCTAGAAACATAATCAATAACAGCTATAGGCTCAGCTAATTGATAGGTTTCAAACTCAAAAGTTTCTTCTGCATCTACTATAAAATTGTAAGTATCACGATTAGCTAAACCAATAATGGCATTCGTAGTAGATTTTAAACCTTCTTGTATTTTTAAAGTAACTAATGATCTAAATGGCCAATTTTCTGTAGGAGTGAAAGTAAGTACGTTTGAGGGAGATAAAACCCAATTACCACTTGCATCAGTTTCGCTTTTATTGATAAAAACTTTTGGGTAGTCTGATGTTTCATCTATATCTTTATCAAACGTTATTACAATAGGAGAATTCACTGGTATTCCTTCTCTAAAATCATCATCTACAGGTGCTATTTTAGTTATAGAAAATTCTGAAATTACAAGTTCTGCATATTCAGTAGCGAGTCTGTTATATTCATTTTGAAATGCTGTTTCATCTAGAGTTCCGTCGTACATAGTCAACTCAACTACTTCGGTATGATTATAAGTTTGTGCTCCTGCTACCTCTTCAAAAACATTGAATTTAAGGTTTTCATTAGTGTTAACGCGCATCGTATTTGTAATAGTACCAGAAGTTATAATAGGAGAAGTACTATCAAAATATTTATAATTTCCTGAAGCATCTATAGAAAATCCAAAAAAGAAATAATTATTAGCGGGTATTTCATTGGTCCCAATATTAACACGTGTGTAATTGGGTCTTGCATAATCAAAACCAATTTTACCATCTTGTAGCCTTATAAATCTAATTCCATAACATTTAGAAAACCCTTCGCTCATATCGTAATTCCCCAACAATGAAGCCGGTTTGCCCGTTTGTACATTTTCTGATTTACCTACGTAAAAAACACTATAAGTATTGTCTGAAATAGAAGTATTTGAACCTTCTAACTCAAGAAAAGAACCGTCTTTACTAAAACCTACATTTACCTTTCCAGGATATGTTTCTAACAATTTATCTCCACCAAGAGCTATGTTGCTTTGTGTAGCATTACCATAACCTGAAACTTGATTTTCCCAAAGCGTTACAGAACCTAGATTATCTTCTATAATTCCTGTATTGTTTTCTAAATAAAGTACTTTGGTTTGACTATTTACTGTAAAAAAAGCTAATACAGTAATGAAAGCTAATACGTTTTTCATAAAATTATAATTTTATTTAATTTGTATAAATCTGAATCATTTCTTTTAATTTTTCAAAGTTTTTGTCTGCCATATTATTTTTTTGAGCAACACCTTCTAAAAAATTAAATAATTTATATTATTGTGAACATCCCATTTTCCGCACGAACTTATTACTGAGATTCTTATAGGAAAAGCCACCAGACAGTTACGTATTTAACAGATGGTGTTTGAATTCCTACAGCTACACTAGATAAGAATTTTCAAGTTGACGAAATCAAATGTATTTGACAGTTTACTATATTTCGAGAAGCTGATACATCAACCGAAAACAAAACATTGCTTGCCACTGGAGTAAAAGTTCTTTAAGCCGATGGTTGCGTTGTATTGTGTTAAAGCTTTAGTTTACCATTATCTACTATTACACGTCCGAAGGTGTTATGTTTGGTGCATTATGTAGGTAATGAACTTATGGTTTTAAAACTATCATTTACAATACTTCCACATATAGTTGTTTGAGCATAGCTAGTTAATGATAAAAGTAATATTGAAATAGATAGTAATATTCTTTTCATTTTATTGGTTTTTAGTTTAGTCTTTCAAAACTATTACAATTTCTTAGTTTATAATTCTCAATTACAGCGTATAAATGTTGCATATGATAGATTTTAATAAACTTCAATACTATTGATTAACAACTCGTTTAGAGTTTTACAAAAAAAAAGCAGCATCTAAGTTTTAGATGCTGCTTGTGAATTAAAAAAAGTTTAGGTTTTAATTATTTCAATATTATCTCAATAACAGGAATTTCAATATTGGGCTTAACCACTGGTAGCCTTAAATTTACATCTTGCTCAGCGAGTTCTTTTTTTCCCCAAGCACCATGAGGATTTTTAATTTGTATTTCAGACATATCATGTAAAAACTGAGCATATTTAATTTTCCCCTTCATACCTTTAAGTGTGAAATTTTCTAAAGGATAATCTAGTAAGTGAATATAAAGTCTATTAGTAGTTGGATTATAAGTTAAAATTGAATTATCAGGCACCTGAAACGTATCGGGAGCTTGTGTGCATCCATAGATGGCGCGTCCGTTATACTTCATCCAATCACCCATTTTTGATAAGGCTTTTTTTGCACGATAATCTATTTCTCCTCTTCCAGTTGGACCTACGTTTAGTAAAACGTTACCTCCCTTGCTTACCGATTCTATTAACAATACCAATAATTGTTTGTTATCTTTCCAAGTTAATTCATCTCTATAATACCCCCAAGAACCGCTAAATGTTTGGCAGGTTTCCCACGGAATTTTTTTACCTTCGTAAGTTGGCCATTCTGACACTTTGAATTGTTCTGGCGTTGTAAAATCCCAACCACCTTCATAATCTAGTATATCTAATCTATCATTAACAATAATACCCGGTTGAAGTTTTCGAATGAGTTTCATAAGTTCTACAGATCCCCAGTCGTCTTTTCCTTTTCCATTCTTCCCTGGTATGGAATAATCTAACCAAAGCATGTCCACCTGCCCGTAATTTGTTAGAATTTCGGTGACTTGATTTTTTAAGTATTCGCGATATTTACCCATATCGCGATCCTTATTTATGGTTTTATAGTCCTTATCGTTTTTAGGAGCTAATGGATGTATTCTGTCAATAGTGTATTCTGGATGTTTCCAGTCAATAATGGAGTAGTAAAAACCTATTTTCAGCCCTTCGGCTCTAAAGGCTTCAACAAATTCCTTTATGGCATCTTTACCATAGGGTGTATTTGTTACTTTATATTCGGTATATTTAGAATCGAATAACGTAAAGCCATCATGATGCTTTGTTGTGATTACAGCATACTTCATCCCTGCTGCTTTTGCTAATTTAGCCCATTCTTTTGGGTTGTATAAGTCTGGATTGAAATTATCAACATATTTTTGGTAGTTCTCATCAGAAATCTTTTCCCGTGTTTTTACCCATTCATGTCTAGCGGCGAGTGAATATATTCCCCAGTGTATAAACATACCAAATCGATCGTTTGTCCACCAAGCCATACGTTCCGTTTTTTCCTGTTCGGTTTCATCCCATATTTTTTTCTGCTGGGCAATTAAGTTTAAATTAATAATACCAATTAAGCAAAGGATTATTAGTTTTTTCATGTATATGTTATTTATGTTTTTTTATTAATTCTATTTTTTAGTTTTTTTTCAAGTACCAAATATCTTTTTGCTATAGGGAATTGTAACTTATAATTTATCTATTTCTTCAAACTTTCAAAAATTTGAATCATTTCTTTTAGTTTTTCAGGATTTTCTTTTGCTAAATTGTGCTGTTGACCACGATCTTTTTTCAAATTAAACAACTGATATTCCGATGAAATTCCGGTTTCTATATTTACTTTTATATTTAATGGCACCCCTTTATTTGGAGGAATCATTATCCAATCGCCACTTCGTAGAGCTGTTTTGGAATTTGCCTCTAAAATAAGATGTTCACGTCCTTCATTTGAAATTCCTAAAAAAGCATTTAATATGTTTTGACTATCGGTTGCTGTAGTGTTTACCCCTACTAGACTTGATAAGGATTCTAATAAATCTATTTGACACACCAAAGCATCGGATGTTTTTGGTTGGATTTGACCTTTCCAATAGGTAATAAATGGCACACGTGTACCAGCATCAAATAAACTATACTTCCCGCCTCTTAAACCTCCTGATGGCTTATGATTTCCTAATTTTTCTACAGCATCATCATAATAACCATCGTTTAGAACAGGACCATTATCGCTAGAGAAAATAATTAAGGTATTTTCCAAAACTCCTTCTTCTTCCAAGGTTTTCATAAACTCACCAATACACCAATCGGCTTCTAAAATGACATCACCTCTCGGCCCCATACCAGATTTACCTTCAAATCTAGGATGTGGAGTTCTTGGCACATGCGGTTGCTGCATGGCGTAATACAAAAAAAACGGTTTCTCTTTATGATGTTTAACATAGGTTTTTGCTTTATCAAGAAAATGATCTGCCATATCAATATCACTCCATTTTGCAGCAGTTCCACCAGCCATATACCCTATTCTAGGCACGCCATTCACCATACTGTTATTGTGCCCATGGTGCCATAACATAGTTTGCATTTCTGGATTTGAGATTGCAGTAGGTTCACCTTCAAAGTTGCTTTTATAATTTACTTGTATGGGGTCATTTTTATCTAAATTAACAACATTACCATTTTCTATATAAACTGTTGGCACACGATCTTGTGTCGCTGCCATGATGTAGGCTTCATCAAAACCAACTTCATTTGGTCCTGGTTTTATGGTTTCATTCCAGTTAACCTGTCCTGTTCCTAAACCAAGATGCCATTTTCCTATAATTGCGGTTTGGTAACCAGCTTTAGACAGTGCTTTTGGTAATGTTTGTATGTTGGTATCTAGTAATAGAGGCGCATCGCCTGGTAATATTTTGGCATCTTTATTTTTCCATGGATACACGCCCGTCAATAAGGCATAACGACTTGGCGTACAGGTGGCCGATGATGCATAACCATTTGTAAATTTAATACCACCATTAGCTAATTTGTCTATATTAGGTGTTTCAAGTTCTGTGGCACCATAGCTACTTAGGTCACCATAACCTAAATCGTCCAAATAAATAACGACGATGTTTGGTTTTTTGTTTTTAGAAACAACATCTATTGAAGATATTTTAATATTGTTTTTACAACTAATATTAGTGAGTGCAATTGCAAAAAGAAAAGTAAATAATTTAATTTTCATCATGTTCTATGGCTATTTATCTTAATATTTATTAGCAGTTACTTTTTTATAAATTCAAAATAAAGTAAATAGTTTGATTTAAATCAAACAAAAAAATCACAAAATACTTTTTGTTAAAAATAATTCTTTTTTTGAAATTTAAATTCTAAATTAAGACATGAAAATGTTGCAAAAAAATGGTTATTATTGCCGGTATAATAAACTATAGCTTACGCTAATACAAATACAAAAATTAAAATAGAAACAAAAACCTTTAAATCAAAAAAGCTTAGCAATGATATCATTACTAAGCTTTAATCACGAACTCTAAATCTTAAATAATCTGTATCGGTTATTTAGGACGTGACAAAAAATAAAATTATTGCTTAATAACTTTAATTGATGAAATATCTAAACCTTCATTGTTTTTAGCTTTTACAATATAAACACCTTTATTAAGGTTACTCATATCAACACCACTTAAAACTCTTTGAGCACCTACTTTAGCACCTAAAATATTATAAATTTCAACAGAATAAACATCGTTTGAAGAAAAATGTAAGTAATCTACAACTGGGTTTGGATAAGCACCTAATGCTGTTTTTTCTGAAGAATCTAATCCTAAAACTTCTGCTGCTTCTATAATAGATGAAAAGTCTTTCCAAACATCTGCTGCGTCATAAGTGCTTTTTGTACCAAATGGCACAGTTAAAGTAGCGTTGGCAGTTACATCATTAAATATTGATACATTAGCATGAACTCCTTTTTCAAGAGCAATTAATGTTGGATACTCAACTATTACCTCTGTTAAACTAGTACAACTCTTAAATATGTTAGCGTTAACACTAGAAATTTCAGTTACAGTTGAAGGAAAAGTTATAGATGTAAGTGCACTACAACCATTAAAAATTCCAGTAGAAATAGATTCCATTGCAGGCATATTAATACTTTCAAGAGCAGTACATTGCCAGAATGTTAAACCAGCATCTGGATAAAATCCAAGAGCGAATGCAAGTGGTAAATCTACTGTTTTTAAAGCTGTACATTTTGCAAATGCTTGTCCAGCCAATCTAGTAGCTCCTTCTACAACTAAAGATGTAATTGTAGTGTTTTGAAAAAATGCTTTTTCACCTATTATTGTAATAGCGTATTCTATTCCTCCTTCAGTTACAGATGCAGGTATTACTAAAGCTTCTGGTATTGTAGCTCCATCAACTGTTCCTGTAAGATTAACTGTATTTGGTGATCCAACAGGATCAGCAAGGGTAGTAACTTTGTACTTAAAAATACCCTGTTCAAAAGTTTCATCAAATGCAAGTTGCGCATTTGTTAGTGTTACGGTTAATAACGTCATAAATAATAGTAATGTTTTTTTCATTTTATTTAGTTTTAAAAATTGGTTAATAATTTTTAAATTTACGTAAAACACTCTTTTTCAATAGGTTCTAATAGTATCATATTATGGGTAACAATGTTGCATTTTACTTTTTATATTTCATAACCTAATAATTTATACTTCTTTTAGGATTCAAATTGATTATCTATTAAAAAAGTACAGGTGAAAAATTATTGTCTTCACCTTAGGTAAGTGGTATTTGCTTTGTGGTATTAAAATTCCTGATTTTACATGTCACATAGACTATTCGCCTCGCTTTTAATAGCATTGCAACAATTAAACCCAGTGTTTGAGATGCTTATACATTTTAATCCTTTTATTTTTGAGAGACCAATTATAAACTAAACATACTATGAAAAAATTCAACTTAGCAATTCTTTTTTTTGTTTTAATTATGAGTTGTAGTAAAGATTCAACAAAAGAAGAGACGGTAGATATCAATCTCGAATTCACTCAATTTGAAGTCACATTGTCTACAGGTGAAAAGTCTATAGGAATTATTGATAATGACAATAATAGTATAACACTCCCCAACATTACAGACCCTTCAGAAATTATATCTGTAACTTATCAATATTCTGATGATGTAAAACTTATAACTCCAAAACCAGAAACAAGAATTGGTGAATGGAAAATCACAGAAAAATTTAGACTTCATACCACTTCATACTACAAGGAATTCAAAGTAAGCATTCCAGATTACGAAAAACCTACATATACAAATAAAGCAACTATAGCCCCTCTTGAGAGATTTGGTAGGGTTACAAAATATCATTTGTTAGATATTAATCATAATCCTGGAACGCTATCAAACATCGATAGAGCAAATCTTGTTTTTGGCCAAGCAGGCATGAATGGTCTTAGAATCCCCATATATTGTGGAGATTATTACGGAGGTCACCCAGAAGAAGGTGTGGTGGTAGAAAGTGTTTACGCCACTGCTTTAAAATCTATAGAGAATGCGAAGTTAGCTTATAATGGCAGTGAGCCATTTATGATTTTTGCCGGTCTTAAAGTAATGACTTCTAATAAGGCAGAATATTATCCTGATTGGGTTACAACAGAAATAGACAATGTAGCCAACCCAATTAAATATGCTCAATTAGTTGTTGATTATATTAAGTTTATGCACGAAAAAGGACATACAATAAATGCCTTTGCTTTTGATAAAGAAGCTGCCAGAATGGATGTTGAAGATTTTAAAATAGCTGTAGATACTTTAAGAGCAAGAACGGCGAGACTTGGTTATGTAGTTCCTAAAATTGTGGCTCCAGAATTATACAAACCATTAGGACAAAATGGGCCTATGGATGATTTATACGATGCTAATGGAGAAAGTCATTTTGATGTCTTTGGGAATCACTATTACCAAGGTCACCATAATGTAAATAATTTTCCAGATTTAAAATACGAATATGACTTAGCACAAAGTGATACATATCGTGAAGCATGGGCTACTGAAGCACATTGGGATGGTCTTAGCTGTAGTTCAGCCTATGAAAATGCTACAGATCTTTGGACAGGTGAAACAGCTCTTGGATGTATGTTTGATTGGACTGATTTGGGGTTAGATTTATTAAGTTGGTGGGATTATCCAATATCTGGCGGGAATTCACCAAGACATTATATTATTAGAGCATACTCTGAGGCATTAATTAATTCGCAACCCATACGAATGCTCGATCATGATGGAGAAGAAACATTAACGAGATGGAAATTACATAGTAGAGCCTATATAAAGGGCAATGAAGTCAATGTGTTTTTCATCAACGTTGTGAATCCATGTGTTACAGATTTTACACCCATTTCTTACGAAGAATATCCTATAGGAATTCTAGATGGGTTTAAAATTGATGGTAATATAAGCGTAACGCAATGGGATAACAATGATGAACCTGAGGGGAATTACATCTCTATATTACCTAATGAAGACAATCAATTTCTGTTAGACATACCACATGGTTCAATTACCCATGTTTCATTTAATATAACAGAATAAAAAACAGCACTAAGTGTTCCAAATTGAATATTTTTAACTTTTTAATCAAATAATTTATGAAAAAAACAATAGTAAGCACTGTCATTTTATCAATGTTTATACTTTCTTGTAAAAACCAAAAGAACAAAAACCAAATAGCTGAAAAAAATGAGACTTTTCAAGAAGAAACCCCCATCCCAACGGCTATCTCAGACGCTTGGAAATTTATTGGAGAGGCCGTAAATGAACCGGGTTATGATGTTTGGGGAAGTTCACCCATACGAGATGAAGAAGGAAATGTACATCTTTTTTCTGCTAGATGGTCATCAGAAACTCCTTTTAAAGAGGCTTGGAGATACAATAGCGAAATAGCGCATTATGTAGCTAAAAAACCTGAAGGGCCTTTTACGTTTGTAGAAACCATAAGAAAAGGTAAAAGAGACGGGAGTTGGAATGCTGCTGGTTTCCACAACCCTAGCATAAAAAAAATTGACGGTAAATATGTATTGGTTTTTATAGCTAATGATGGGGCGCCAGAACATGGCCCTAGTCAAAGAATAGGCATGCTCGTTAGTAATGATATTAATGGTCCTTGGAAAGAAGTACCCAATAAAAAAGAACCTGTATTAAGCCCTCCTAATGATACTGCTATATGGTGTGCCAATAGCGGTTTGGGCGTAAACAACCCAAGTATTATTAAACATCCTAACGGAAAGTATTATTTATATTTTAAAGCCATGGCTGGCCCTAAAGGAACCGGTGCTAAGGTAAGTATGGGCGTTGCCATTTCAGACAACCTAGAAGGCCCTTATACTTTTGAACCCACCCCTATAACGTCTAATAAAGAACGTATAGAAGATGGATATGCTTTTCTTTGGAAAAATAAGGTTTGTTTGTTAACTACAGACAATTATGGTATTTTAGAAAAAGGTGGTGGTTTACTTTGGGTATCAGACGATGGCCTTAAGTTTAACGAAAACCCTTTATCTGGATTTCATAACTATCAAGATTTTTATCTTAATGGCGTGTTCCCAGAGAATGTAAACATCCGCTACGGAGGCAAAAATGTAAAATTTGAAAGACCTCAACTGTTAATGGATGCTAATAATGAACCTGAGTATCTTTATTGCCCTAGTGGTGTTGCTTTAGACGGTAGTGATGGCACCAATAGTTACGTTTTAAAGTACAGTGACGTTTTTAAATAAACACACTATAAGTGAGCTTGAAAAAAGGCTTGAAGAAAACAAAAAAGCAAAGAGTTTTAAAACATTCTTTGCTTTTTTGTTTTCCTAATGTATTGTAATGAGAATTACTTTTGCAACTCCCCAATTAAATCCATAACAGATAATCATTCCTTCCCAGAAACCGTTATAGCTACATATAAAATTCAAATGACTATAATTAATTTATTATCTCTAATGCACCATTAAAAATTAAAACCTCATCTTTTTTTGTTTGCATGGTTTTAACCGTATCATGGTAACGCAACTTCAAAGTATTACCTAATTTAGATGAAATCGAAACGGTCATCAGCTTTCCAGATGCCCACGCCATATCTATTTCAAATCCTTTTTTAGCAACAATCCCTTTTATATTTCCTGATGCCCATGCCTCAGGTAAGGCCGGTAATAGATGAACCTCTCCGTTATGGCTTTGCATAAGCATTTCTGTAATTCCAGATACCACACCAAAATTCCCATCAATCTGAAAAGGCGGATGTACATCCAAAAGGTTTGGTAAAGTTGATTTTCTTTGTAAAGCCAAAATATTATCATAAGCCTTATCCCCTTCTAACAAACGCGCGTAAAAATTAATAATCCATGCACGACTCCATCCTGTATGTCCGCCTCCTTTAGACAAGCGTCCTGCTATTGTTTTTTTAGCAGCTTCAAAAAGTTCTGGTGTTTTAGATTTTGAAATTTGATTAGATGGATGTAACGCATATAAATGAGAAATATGCCTGTGGCCAGGCTCCGCTTCTTCTAATTCATCTACCCATTCTAACAATCTACCGTCACTACCAATTTTAAGTGGAGGCATTTGCGCTATTTTATTTTTTAATATCGCACTAAAATCTTTATCAATATCTAAAATAGCGGCTGCTTGAATGCAGTTATTAAAAAGTTCAAATATGATCTCACGATCCATAGTTGGTCCCATATTTAAAGTCGCTTTCTCACCATCTTTCGTTAAAAAATTGTTTTCTGGAGATACGGATGGTCCTGTAACTAAAAGTCCTGTTTTAGGATCTTCTACCATAAAATCTACAAAAAACAAAGCCGCTTCTTTCATAATAGGATACGCCTGGTTTTTTAAATACTCAGTATCCTCGGTATATTCATAATGAGTAAATAAGTGCTGACACGCCCAAGCGGCTCCCATAGGCCACATGCCATATCTAGCTTTTCCAAAAGCAGCCGTAGAATGCCAAATATCACTGGTATGGTGTGCTACAAAACCTCTAGAGTTATACGTTTTTTTCGCTGTAATACGTCCCATTTCTCTTAAATTACCAATGTACTCCAAAAAGGGTTCATGGCATTCTGCTAAATTGGTCATTTCTGCCATCCAATAATTCATTTGAACATTGATATTCGTATGGTAATCCGAATTCCAAGGTGGCGTAAAACCATCTGCCCAAATTCCTTGTAGGTTTGCTGGTAAATTACCAGGTCTAGAACTACTAATTAATAAATACCTTCCAAATTGATATTGTAATTGTGTTAAATAAGTATCTGTCTCGCCTGCTTTTACTTTATTTAAACGCATATCAGTAGGAATATCATCTGTTTTATTCTCTGATATTTGAAATGAAAGCCTATTGAATAACAACTGATAGTCAGCAACATGTCTATCTAGAAGCTCTTCATAGGGCACTTGTGCGATGCTGTTTAAAGTGTTTTTAGTAGCGGTTTCTGGGTTAGGTGTACGGTAATCACTAGAAGCAACGACTTTTATTAATACCTCATCGGCATTGGTAATTACTAATTTTCCGTCTTTAACTTCTGTTGTTCCTCCTTTAGTCTCAAAATGAACTATGGCGTGAAATTTAACGCCATGACCATTCCCCACATGTTCAGAAAATTCAATTCTATCTTTATTTACTACTATTTTAGTTTTTTCATTTCGTGCAACCCATGAAGCGATATTTATTTTACCGGCTTTATTAGCGGTAAATTTATAAACCATGGCTTTATCGGGAAAACTAGAGAAATAGTCTCTCGTATATTGTACGCCCTCATTTTCAAACTTGGTAGTGACTACAGATTTACTAATGTCTAATTCACGTGTATAATTCATAATAGCATCTAATCCGGCCGATTCCAAAAATAAATTACCCAACATTTGATAAGTACTTTCACCAGCGGGCAACCGATCTGCCAAAATTTTATCTTGTACTAATGCTTCTGCATCCATATAAGCTTCGGCAAATAGCAATTCTTGTATGGTATCAATATATTTCCCGGCATCTATTTTATCGCGGTTGTAATCTTTACCTCCCGTCCAGATGGTCTCTTCATTTAAGCAAATAATTTCTTTATTAGGGTCTCCATAAATCATGGCGCCTAAATTCCCATTTCCAATAGGAAGTCCTTGATTCCATTTATCGGTTGGGTTTTTAAACCATATTTTTAAAGGCGATTTTGTTAATTGTTGATTGTTTAATTCTTGATTCGTTATTTTACAACTAATAAATGACACTAATAAAATGAAAGAAAGTAGCGTTTTTAAAGCGACGCTTGTTTTTGAAATATGAGTTTTTTTTGACATCATGGTATTGTTTTATAATCTGTTTTAAATGCTACTATTAATTTAGTTCAGTCTATTCCTTTTTTATCAATGGTAAGAAAATAGTATAAGAATCATTCTCTTTTTTTATGGCTAAACATAAAACTTGAGGGATATTGTTTTCCGTGTAAACGAAAGGGCGTTCCATACGGTTTGGCAGTAAGAAGCCCTTATCTTCAAGCAGAATTTTTTTATTAGTTATATGGTAGTTATTGGCTTTTTCCCAATTTAAACCATCCGGAGAGGTCATCAATCCAATATAGGAATGCGCATGAAAAACGGCATAAAATAGCGCCTGTTGGTCATCGTACCACATAGAAACATCTTCCGTATCTAAATCCCCTATAACAGGATCTGGCTGGATGGTAAAAGGCCCTTCAGGCGATTCCGAAATGGCTATCGCTTGGTTTCTAATAAATTTTTTCTCATTGGGCTTATCGCCTTTAACGATCAGATAATACATGCTATCTTTTCCCTGACAAATTGCAGGGTTCACGGCAATTGTTTCAATAGGTCCAGAAGGTTCTATTATTGGCTTATCCATGCGTGTCCATGGCCCATTTATAGATGCCGAAACCGCAACACCCGTTCTTTGATTTTTCCGAAGTGCTGCCCGATCTTCGTTCTTTAAAGATGTTGAACTTAGGACTACTAAATCGGAGTCTGTATACCCTTTATCACCTAAATTTGTAGCGATATAATAGAGATAATACTTACCATTAAAATATTTAATTTTAGGATTATGCGCCGTAATGCCGTCCCAATAGCCATTACCTCGCCCTTTTAAAACGGTTTCTTCATAGGCCCACGGTCCTGCGGGGGTGTCTGAAACGGCATGAGCAATTTCAGAAAACGTCAACCAACCGTCAAAAGTGTATGCTCTTTTCCATCGTGAATAAAACAAATGATACTTACCATCTGCTTCCTTTATAATAGAACCTCCCCAATTAAAATAATGAGCATCACGAAATAAGCCTTCTTTTTTTAAAGGCGCAATCATTTCACTTATATTTAAAGTGTCATTTGTTGGTTGTGATATACCAGACACCGGATAGTATAGCAAGCATATCCATGCTATTTTTTTTAGAATTATAAAAACATTCTTATTCATGATTCATTATTTGTCTTCTATTTTTTCTGACGGAACAGCCAATCAATTAAATCGGATTCTTTCCAAGCCCATTCATATGAATTATGACCTACATCTTTATAAATGGTTAGACGTGCTTTATTGTTTTTTTGCTTATAAAGCGCTTCCACCATATCTATAGAGCCCGAGAGTGGTACGGTGGGATCTTTATCACCATGAAACGCCCAAATAGGAATGTTTCTTATTTTTTTAGCCATAGATGGGTCGCCTCCGCCACAAATAGGAACCGCCGCTGCAATCATTTTAGAATAGCGCATCAGGAAATTCCAAGCACCATAGCCACCCATGGAAACACCCATAACATAAATTCTGTTTTTATCAACGGCCTTTTCTAATATTATTTTATCGCAGAGTGCTTTAGCCAGTGTCATTGGTTTACTTATAGGAACATCTGTGAGGGTATATGACCCTTTCTTCCAAGGCACATTCACCCATTGTTGATTCTTAGGGCATTGAGGCATCAGGATGATACAGGGCGTTTTTTCTTGAACTTTTTCATCCATCCATCCTGCAATCCATGAACGTAACTGTTTTAAATTATCATCGCCACGCGAGCCTGCTCCATGAAAAGCTAACAACAAAGGATATTTTTTTTCAGGATTGTAATTTGGTGGTAAAAACAATCTATACGGCATCGTCATACCGTCTTTATCCACATACAAGTGCGCTGATGTGTTGGTCTCATAAAATAAAGGAGGCTGCTCTTTAAGAATATCTGCCGAGAAATGAGTCTCTGAATAGAAGGTTTGAGCAAAAGCAACCTGTGTTAATAAGAAAGATAAGAATACGATGTGTTTTTTCATAACTAGTTCATTTCAAAACGTACTAAATAGGCAGATCCCTTTTTTTGAATCATTGATATGCCCCAACCTGGAGTTTCCGTTTCTGGATTTCCATGCTCTAAATGCGGACGATACAGACCAGGTGCTTTAGGTATATTTTTTAAATTATCTTGTAATACAGTAAAATGCTCGCCATCTTTTGCATAATTGATAGAGGCATTAATGGATGCTAAAGAAGCAATGCCACCGTTTTGCTTCCAAATAAGCACCTCATGACTGTTATCCAATAAAGGCGTTTTATGTTTTTTATAAGGCCCTTCGATAGCCTTAGCATATGCTACACTCATTTTTGTTCGTTTTGGTCCTTCTTCGCCATCTATAAAAGACCTTCCTTTATAATACAATCCTATTTTACCTTCTGTAACGAGTAAACACGCATCATCTATTCTAAAACTATCAAAATCTGAAGCCACATCACTTATTTCTAATACCGGATTGTTTTCCACTCTTACAAACGGCCCGTCTGGACTTTTTGAAACGGCAAGACCTATAGCGGTTATATCTGTTGTAGAATTCCCCTCAAATGCCCTGTTTTTATTACCAGGAGTGGGTTTTACACCCGTATAGTACATATAATAGCTTCCATTATAGGCTAAAATATTAGGTGTAAATACAGAGTGACTATCAAACGTGCCTTCTTCACCTAAACCCAAAGCCATGCCTTGTTCTTGCCACGTAAACCCGTTATCTTTGGAGGTAGCATACCAAATGGTTCCCCAATAACCAGATGTTACAGGGCTATCCATACGGGTGTACCATACATAATACGTGTTATTCACTTTAATAATATCGCTGTTATCTCTTCTGTTATATACCGAATCCATTCCAATACCTGTAATGGGTTGGTACGTAAACGTGACAGATTTTGTTTCTTTAACTAATACCTCACTAGGCTTTTTTTCTTTTTTTAAAGACTGACAAGAAGCCAAGAAACTCATTAATAAAATAGCGATACTTAATTTGAATCTATTCATAAATTTTATCCGTAACATATAATATTATTTTATTTTTTTTGCGATTTTTTTTGCCAATACCTGATAGCCTTTTTCATTCAGGTGCACACCATCCGCCGTGTATTTATAGGCTTTCTTCATTAGTTTATTCACATCTATTACTGTTACCTGTTCTTCTATGGCTAGTTCTTTAATTATAGGGATTACCCATTCATTTAAGTTTTCAATACGCTGGTTTATTTGCGGATCTTTACTTTTTTCATGCTCATAAATTGGCAACGGCGTTAAAACATAAATTTGTGCCTTTTCATTATTGCGCTTGTAAGTCTGTATCAATTTCACATATTGACTTTTAAACTCCTCTTGCGGGGTGCCTACAAATGCCGTTTTTCTATGGGTATCTAAAGTCCACTTTACATTCGCATCATTGGTTCCAAACATTATTAAAACAACATCTGGAGTGAATTTTAATGAATTTTTATAAGGATCTGTTTTAAAGTACGGGTTATTGGTGCCATCAATTAAGGTAGCTCCTCCTTTTCCAAAGTTTTTTACTTGATATGTTTCACCTAGTTTTTCTTGTAAAAATGTAGGGTATTTGGCTTCGGTATTACTGTCTCCTATACAAGATAAGTGTGTGATGTTTTCTGGTAGCGTTGGTTTCCCTTTTAGGCAGCCCAGTTTTTTTAAAAACACATCGGTTTGGTACATGGTTAAATTAAAATATTTGTTTCCAGAATATTTTCTAAAAAAATCGCCATTAAAAAATCCATGACCTACATAATCTACAGCAACCAATTCACATGCATTACCCGCTTCTTTCATTAATTTGGTAAAGCGTTCTGCATTTTCAAAAGGCACAGTATCATCATCTGTACCATGAAATATCAACATAGGGGGCGTGCCTTTTTTTATGTGATGTGTTGGCGATATTTCGGTTTCTCTACCCATCACTTTCTCAAAACCATAGCCTTTTTCTGTAGTATCTAAAACAGGGTTATAGGCAATCACAGCATTGGGTAATGAACTTACCAACACATTCTCATTTAAATTCTCAAATCCATCTATTAAGGCGGTCGTTATGGCAAGATGCCCGCCAGCAGAACCACCACTGGCTATAATTTTATTAGAATCGATGTTTAGTTTTTTCGCGTTTTCACGAACCCAACGAATGGCAGATTTGGCGTCTTCAACAGATTCGAATGGGGACGTACCGTGTATACTTTTCACCCTATACTCTACAGATATTGCCAAAATGCCTCGAGATGCAAAATAGGCACTTTGTTGGTAGAATTGTTTGGGGTCGCCACCTGTCCAACCGCCGCCAAAAAAAAACACCATAACAGCCGTCGGTTTTTTAGCTTTGTGAGGTTTAAATACATGAAGGTATAAAGAATCGCCCTCTATCACTTTGTATACCATTTTACTATCTGGCATGCTGTTTTGAGCCCCACTATTAAAAATGGTACTAACTAGAAGTAAAACGATACCTATTATTTTTTTTGATGTCATTAAGTTACTGTACAATTTAATCTGTTTTATAAGTTTTGATGGCTTGGCCTTCTAAGACCCCTATAAGCAAGTTTAAAACCCTAGGGGTTAAATGTATCTGTTCTAAATGGATAGGCTGGCAAATCCACCTCATTCACTAAATTTACATTTGGTTTCCCTATAAACGCATACCGTATGTATAAAGGTTTCTCTAAACCTGATGTATACACTATTACTTTTTTTCCTTTTATTTTTGCTTCTGCTGGAAACCAATGTCCTGAAGCATCAGACAGCCAAAAACTTGTTGGTGCTTTTCCTGTTGTTGTTTTTAATTTTTTTACATTATTAAAAGAAACAACCATCGTATTTTTTTTTGTTTTCAGCTTTTTAAATGTAGGCCCCATTGCTGGCACCTTGTTATTTAAAACTATATTATGTGCGAACAAAGACAGCCGTTTACCCACTGGCAATTTATCATTAGGGTGAATATTTGCATCATCACCTAAGTCGATGGTATTTGCTACATATGTATTTGGCAACTCCAGTGCTTGTAATTGCGATGCACGCATCCATGCCCAAGAATGGGCTTCAGGACTTTTAGAATCGTTATTTTTATCAGACTCCAATACCTTTCCATAACCAGGAAGCATAACTACCAGAACGTTTAAATCGTCGTCTCCCCAACCGTTCCGGTACCGTTTTATCCATGCCTTTAAAACATCGCCATACTTTAACATCCCCGAATTTCTAGTGTACCATGGTTCTTTTTGCATGCCATACATCGATTGGGCATTTCTTTCCCCTTGATACCACACCAAACCTCTACAAGCGTAAGGTATTAGCGGATGCATCATGGCATTGTATAGAATATTTGTTTGTCTTCTTAAAAAAATATCATCATCTTTTTTCCATGGTTTTGGTCCGTCTAGAATAGCCGTAATTCTATTTTTAGTTTCCTGATCGGCATCAAATTCGTCCATCATTATTTTATAATGGGGTACGATGGCTGTCATATCTCTAGGCATCCACGCTTCTAATGATGAGCTTCCCCAAGATGTTAATATAATACCAATAGGTACCTGTACAGAGGTCTCTAAAAAATAAGCAAATGCTAATGCCACAGCACTATCTGGGTGCGTTGTTTCCCATACGCCTTCGCAGGTGTCTTGAGGCTGAAATGCCACGGTGTTTTTTACTTTAAAACTTCGTATGTTTTTTGCCAACGGTACTATTTTCTTTACTTCTGGGGCACCATTTACGGAAAATTGCATATTCGACTGGCCCGAACAAATCCAAACTTCACCTACTAAAATATCTGAAATGTTTAGCTGTTTCTCATCCAACGAAGAAGATACTGTCATGGTTTTAGGACTAAAACTTGACGGTAAAGGCTCGAAGGTTACTTGCCAATACCCCTTAGAATCTGAAATCGTTTGTTTTTTTGAATCAGCAAGCTGCACATCAATAGTTGCTCCTGCTGCGGCTTTACCCCATACAGGAATTGGCTTATTTTGTTGCAGCACCATATGGTCTTTAAAAAGAGCCCCTAATTGAACGATAGGTTTGTATACTACCTCTGCGTCAGATGCTGTTTGTGCATCACTAGCATATCCCATAGCTAATAGAAACCCTATAAAAAATAAACGCTTATAAGAATGCTTCATTACACCTTATTCTTATTCAAAACTTATTTTAAAAACGTGAGAACTACTGCCATATCCTGGTTTTGTTTGTACCCCTGTCGCTAAATATAAATAAGCCGGTTTCTCATCAATAAAAAGTATTTGAGCACGTTCAAGATGGCCGTCTTTTTTTCCTCTATATGAAACAGCCTCTTTTAAATACGCTTCGCCTACATAATGCTGCAAATCTTCATATGCGCGTTCTGTTTTCTCTGCTGGAAATGAAAAACCATCTCCAGATTTCCATAACAACCCACCCCCACTATTTCCTAAAGAAGCTCTAAAATCGCGGCTTATCATATATACGGAATCTTTCATGGTGAACGCATAGGCATCTTCAAGCGGCATGGCCTCTTCAGTAACACGTGTTGGCTGGTGTATATAGGGACCTTCTACCGCATCGGCCACTACAACACCATACGAATACACATAGCCTTTAGGTTCTTTCCTCACCACCGATTTATGATACAAAAGATATTTACCATTATATTTTATTAATGATGGATTAGATACCCCTAATCTGGCCGTATAATTCCATACGGTACTGTCTTTTGCTTGTCGTAAAATAGTACCATCGGGCTCTCCCCCTTTTGCGGGTCTCCACGTATCATCAAGATTATCTGCCACATACATAACAATACGCTGTGTTTTTAAATCGTCATTCTCATTCACTATAAAACAAAGTTGGTATTGTCCGTCTATATGACTGATCGTAGGATTATGAGGCGAGTTAAAAAGACCATCTTTGTCTTTTACAGCCACTCCCACATATTCAAACGGCCCTTCTGGCCGATCACTCACATAATGTCCAATTTCACAATCTTTATACCAACCGTTAAAATCAGGTTGCGTAGCTGTAGGCCACTGTGCGGCATACAAATGAATCTTGCCGTCTTCCCCTTTTATAGGTGAAGAGCCCCAAACATGCATTCCTTTTTGTTGCGCTGCATCCCCTAGGTATTCAACCTTCATAGACTGGGCTTGCATGCTGTAGGTACTCATTACAAATAGCACGGTGCTTAGCAATAACTTTTCTATTCTCATCATACACTGTTTTTAATTATTTTCGTTTACTTCTTTTAAATCAAATCGTTCTAGGTATTCAATGCCTTTTTTTCCTACCCGGTGCAATCCCCATTCTATGATGGCGCCCTTACCACTATCTGTATAGGCTTCTGGACGGTACGCCCCAGGAGCGCGCGGCACATTTTGGTTCTTAAAACTATAGGTTTTTGTAAAATTAAAACCATCTTCTGCATACATAATCGATTTTACAATATCCTTGGGCCCTACAGTGCCAATCATGGCGGCTACCCCTTTTCCTTGTGGCCAAACCAGTACTTCATGGTTGCCATCTACCACAGGGTTGTTTTTGTATTTTATATAGGGGCCTTCAGGATTATCTGCAACGGCCACACCCATTTTAGTTTCGGAAGGTCCTTTACCCCATGCTCTGCCTTTATAATACAACCAATACTTGCCATCACGCACCAGCACACTCGCATCATCAATACGATGGCTATCAAAAGACGTCGTGTCTACACTAGGAACCATAATCGGATTGGTGCTAAGCTTTGTCCAGGGCCCATCAGGCGAATCGGCTTTGGCAATGCCTATTCTTGTTTTCGATCTCTCCAAGTCAGGATCCAGATACGGATTGTTTACGCCGGTGTAAAAAAGGTAATAGGTATTATTAACGACTAAAACACCTGGTGTAAAACAACCTTCATCATCCCAACTTCCTTCTTTTCCTGGTGGCAGGGCTTCTCCTTTTTCCGTCCACGTATAACCATCTGGCGACGTGGCATACCATGTAGCCCATCTTACATTAAGGCCTACTTTCCAATACCACACATAGTACAAATCTCTTACTTTTATAATATCGCTATTATCCCCTCTTTTAATGTTTGCTTCGGGACCAAGACCTATGGCAGGTGTGTAGCTTGAAGTGACCCATTTTAGGTTTTCCTGAGAAAAGGAATTTGCTGTTCCCAAAACGAACAGACTTAACATAACGCGTATTAATTTCATAAATGTAATTTGTTACGTTTTTAATTATCATGTAGCGGTAAAAACACTGCTACGCTATTTCTTTCAACTATTTTAAACACTTTTTACCTTTTTTTAAGGCCGCTATAATCTTATGGATTTCTCATGCGAATCTGCTGAAATAAAAACACCCATTCTTTACTACAGCGCTATAAAGATGCTATTATTTTTTGAAATCAACATACAAAAAACGGGATTACCCACTATAAATAGTCCTTATGCTATGATTGTCAAAGCTATTCATTATAGTGACATTATAATTCTCATTAACACCCCACAAATGTTGCAAAGCCATCTATTTATACCAAAATAGATATGTAATGCCGTATATTTTTTGTATATTTATAGATGGGAAAAAAAGCAGAAATACACATAAGGGAATCGGTTGAAGACCTAAAAAAACTACTTCAAAAACAGAACACTCTAAAAGGCGAAAAGCGCGTAAAATGCTTGCTTAAACTTAAAGCCGATAAATTTGAGACCCGTCAGTTACTTGCTGATCATTTAGGCATACACATCAGAACGCTGGAGAGGTGGCTGAGCAGCTATAAATTAGCAGGT
>NZ_JBHMFC010000015.1:0-12661 GCF_042427585.1 Mariniflexile ostreae
ACCATATAACCTTCGCTTTGAGTTTCGATAAATTGAATGGTTATTTTCTCATTACTCTCCACTGAAAAAGCAGTAGCTATATTGGGATGAAAATTGCTTTCTCCTGCTTCGGTTTCTGCTTTTACAGTGTAATAGTATTGTGATTTACTATCTGCCGTTTTATCAATATATATAGTATCTTTAACGCCACTCGCTATTTTAGTAAACTGGTGTGATTTTTCACCTCTGTACACATTATAATAGGTGTTTGGCAGTACGTTATCTTGTGCAAACCTAAGTTCGATTAACATTTAAATAGATATTAATTTAATTCAGCTTAATAGTAAGTTTCCATTAACATAGAAATTATAAAATGCTTTAAATTATAGGCTGTTTCTGATTTTCTTGTTTTCCGTCGATAGTTTTCTTAAAAAAAGGGTTGGCTTTAATACAAAGAAATTATCAATAATTATAGAATACATAAACAGAATATGTTTTTTTTCTTTTTATTATAAAACACTTCTTTTACACGTATCCCTCTTATTATAAGCTTATTTCGATTTAAATCTAAAATATCGTATTTAAAATATAGCCTTGGTTTGATTTATCAAAGCAACGCGATTAAAATGTCTAGCTTCGTGAAAACTCATATGGTAATAATAGCTCTATTTCTTATTAATGAATTGTGACTGGTAACGCAGTAACGCCTCGATATAGTAATAGTCGGCATAATTTAAAGGTACATCAATTTCATTATCGTGTGGAATGCTACCAACACTATGCTTTAAAATAAAGTAATGGTTTGTGCCAATTTCCGCAGTATAGCTATCGGATGCTAATGAGCTTATAATTTTATCAATATTTTTTTTGTAATTCTGTTTAGAATATTGGTTAAGCTCTATTAAAGCAGATGCGGTAATGGCTGCTGCAGAGGCGTCTCTTGGTTCGTTGGGGATATTTGGGGCATTATAGTCCCAATACGGTATACCATCTTCAGGAGTGCCTTCATAATGAATAATATAATTAGCGACTTTTTCAGCTAGTTTAAGATATTTTATATCTTTAGTATACCGATAACATACAGTATATCCATATACTGCCCAAGCCTGTCCACGCGCCCAAGCGCTATTGTGAGCAAATCCTTGAGCCGTTTCTTTGCTTCTAACGGCACCCGTAATTGAATCGAAATCTACAACATGAACACTGCTGTAATCGGCTCTAAAATGATGGTCCATTGTCGTATTGGCATGGGCGATAGCGACATCTTTATATGTAGCATCTCCTGTTAGTTTCGATACTTCAAATAATAATTCAAGATTCATCATATTATCAATAATCACAGGAAACTGCCAATTTCTTTTGGATTGCCATCCATATCTTACATCCCAACTCTGTATACATCCCACTTCTGGATTAAAACGTGTAATCAAAGCATCTGCTGCAGTAATCATGACCTCTTTAAAAGCATTATTTTTAGTGAGTTTGTAACCATTGCCATACGAACAATTAAAAACGAACCCTAAATCGTGATTATCTGTTCTGTTTTTGTGGTCTTCAAATTTATTTTGAAATTTTTGTGCTGCATATTTCCATGTTTCGTCATTAGTGCTCTTAAATAAGTACCAGCACATACCTGGGAAAAAGCCTTCAGTCCAGTCAAAACCAACGTTTGTCCAATGCATCTCGCCCTTTGCAGTTAAAGTTCTAGGTATTTTACCTGCTTGTTCAGAGGCTTTTAACAAAAGAGCCGTTTGCTTTTCTGCTTTTTTCAAAATGAAATCAATATCTATTCTGGTTTTTTGGGCATTTTGGGTATTTTGATTGCAAGAAAACAAAATGATTAAAGAAGCTGTAGCTAAAAATGTTTTTAAAAATTTCATATAAAGACTGTTTACTGGTTGATGTTTTTAGTTAGGTAAAGCTCAAAAATCTTAATTTTAAGCCTACATAGGGGGGAAATAACGTTTTATAATAGGGGGTAAAGCGTTTTGTTTCTTATTTAGCAGACACGCTATCAGTCTTTTATTTGAGATTTTCGATAGGCTGAAGGTGTCATTTTAAAATTGTCTTTAAAACATTTTCTAAAATATTTAATGTCATTAAATCCCACATCATCTGCAACCTCTATAACACTCATATTGGTTTTTAAAATTAATTGACTTGCTTTTTTTATTCGAATAATTCGTATAAATTCTGAAGAAGAATGCCCCGTTAATGCTTTAAATTTTCTGTATAAAACAGATTGACTCATATTTATCTTCTCTGTTAGTGTGTTTACATTAAAATCGGGATTTGAAAGATTGTCTTCTATAATTTTCATGGCTTTTTCAAGAAAAATCTCATCTGTTGAAACCACTGTAATTTTTTTAGGTTCTATTAAGATATCTTTCTTAAACTTATCAATAAGTTTTTGTCTTGATTTTAATAAATTACCTATTTGTAGTATTAATAGTTCGGCATCAAAAGGTTTTGTAATATAGGCGTCTGCTCCAGTTTTATAGCCTTTTCTTTGAGTTTTTGAAGAAACTCGCGCTGTTAATAATATGATAGGTATATGACTTGTTTTGATGTCCAACTTTAAAAGGCTGCACATTTTAATTCCATCCATCTTAGGCATCATAATATCACTAATAATTAAATCTACAGACTCTGACGCTGCCATTCTAATCCCCATTTCTCCATTTGTAGCTTCTAAAACATTATAGATGTTTTTAAAAATACTTTTCATAAAATTTCTAATTTCTAAATTGTCTTCTACAATGAGTATGGTTTGTAGAGAGTTGGATAAGACAGGTTCTGTAATGCTGTTATTTTTCTCTGCTAAGTCTGTATTAATTACAGTAGGCTCATAATGCTGTAGTATACCAATCGATTGTGTTTTTGATTCACTTACTTTGCGTATTTCTTCTTTTGAAAAATGAGATTTACCCGTTAATAGAGAAATCGTGATACAACTGCCTTCGTTTTCTTTACTGGTAAACTCTATATGTCCATGATGGAGTTCAATAATGTCTTTTGCAAGAGCTAAACCAACGCCTGTGCCCGTTTGTAATTCATTTTTTTTACCAAATTGAAAATACCGATCAAAAACAAATGCAATATTATCTTTTGGGATACCTCTTCCAGTATCTTGGACTGTAATTTTAAGAAAATTTAAAGTTTTCTTATTTACAGACTTTGTTTCCATAGATAGATTAATAGTTATTTTGCCATTTTGGGGCGTAAATTTAAAAGCATTGGAAAGAATGTTGAAAAAGACCTTTTTCATTTCAATAGTGTCCAACCAGATATCATCAAAGGAACCTTTTGTGTATAGCTTAAAATCAATTTCCTTTTCTTTAGCCAATTCTTCAAAAGATAATTTTATGTTTTTTATAAATGGTATTAACGCTACCTCAGATACGGATACGGTTAATTTACCAACTTCACTTTTTCTAAAATCTAATAATTGATTGATCAACTGTAACAGGATATTAACATTCCTATAGATGCCTTGTAGTTTAAGCTGCGATTTTGTGTCGGTATCCGTGTCGTCTATTAATCTTTTTAATGGACCAACCATTAAGGTTAACGGTGTTCTAAAATCATGTGAAATATTCGTGAACAATTGTAATTTTAAGCGATTAGCTTCCTCTGAGTGTTTTTTGCCCAATCGTTCTAATTTTAGTTCATTATGCTCTTTTATCCTGATAAGCGTATATTTTCTTAGTATTAAAAAAAGAGTAATAAAAGTAATAAAATACAGTGTATAAGCCATCCAGGTTTTCCAGAATGGAGATAATACTGTTAAAGTTACTAAAGTAGGAGTTGCATTCCAAACCCCATCACTATTTGAAGCCTTAACTTTAAAAACATATTCCCCAGGGTTTAAATTAGTATAACTTGCTGTTTTGGTGTTCCCACTAAAGTTCCAACCAGAATCAAACCCTTCTAACGTATAGCTATACTGGTTTTTTTGTGGTTTAGAATAGCCTAAGGCAACAAAACTTAAACTAAAATCGTTTTGGTTGTGCTCTAAAACTATAACTTCGTTGGCATGCACGTACTTTATATCAGGCTTATTTCTAATCTTAATACCCGTAATAATTGGGGATGGTATAAAGTTGTCGTCTTCAATTTTTTTCGGATTAAAAAGTGTTAAACCATTAGTGCTTCCAAAGGCTAAATTTCCGTTGGCTAATTTTAAATAAGCGCCATAATTAAATTCATTGTTTTTCAAGTCGTCTGAAACATTGAAATTTTTAATCGTTTTATCTTTCAAGCTAAATCTAGCCAGACCTTTATTGGTACTGACCCAGAGATTGTCATCATCATCTGAAAGGATACCATAAACAACCTCATCTGGCAAGCCCTGTTTTACACCATATCTTTTGCTTTCTTTAGTACTGGTATTGTAATTGTAAAGTCCGTCACCTTCCGTGCCAACCCAAATATTATTGTGAGGTAGCGTTAAAACACTTGCAACTTGATTTATATTATAATTCGATTTTTTACCGTTTTTATAGTCTAAAGGCTTAATTTTTTTTGATGAAACATCAAAAACAGTGAGTCCGTATGCACCTCCTATATATAGTAAATTTTTATTTTCGGATTTAGTTATGGTTATTACAAAATCACCAATATAGTTATGAGGATCTGGTATTTTAACAAATTCCTGTTTTAAGGCATCATATAGATACAAGCCACTGGCGTTTGTTCCAACCCATATATTGTGAAACTCATCTTCTAAAATCGCTGTAATTTTATTATTGCTTAAACTATGTTTGTCACCTTGTTGGTGGGTGTATTTTATAAAGTGAAAAGGGCGTTTTTTTGGGTCTAAGAAATTGACTCCAGCGTCATGGGTTCCTATCCATAAATTTCCGGAGTGATCTAATAATATGGCTTTTATGTTATTGGAGCTTATACTGTTTTTGTCGTTTGGATTGTGCGTAAAGTACTCGAATTGATGAGTGTTTTTGTTATAAAAGTTTATACCGCCGCCTTCTGTACCAACCCATAAATTCTCGTTGCTATCTTCTACAATGGAGCTTACTACTTTATAATTTAAATTAATAGGGTAGATTCCAGAATGAATTGTTTCAAAAAAGTTGGTGCTTCTATTTATATAATTAATACCACCGGCCCAAGTACCTATCCACAGGTCTCCACGGTTATCTTCAGTAATTTTGTATATGGAATTTTGGCTTAAGCTGTTAGGATTGGTAATGTCGTGAACATTTTTTTTAAAACTTGTTTTATCTTTATTTAATTGATATAATCCATCGTAAGCACCAACCCAAAGCGCGCCAAACTTGTCTTCACAAATGGTTCTAACAGCACTAGAAATATAAGTTTTGGATTTAAAACGATAGTTTTGAAACAGGTTCTTTTTCTTGTCGAACAGGGCCAAACCTTCATCGTATCCTAGCCAAACGTCACCATTTTTATCCTCAAATAGTGTTACAGTACTGTTCTTTGTTAAATTTGGTGCTTTATTGTTCGGGTAGGTAAAGTTTTCAAAACTATTGGAATTCGGTTTAAACAAATCAATGCCATCTTTGGTGCAAATCCAAACGGTTCCGTTTTTGGTTGGTAAAATAGCTTTAATCTCATTACTGCTCAATCCATACTCCTTAAATTTATCATGCTTAAAACTAAAAATGTGTTTGGTTTTAATATTTAATCGATCTAAGCCCTGGTTTGTAGCAATCCAGAGATATGTGGAGTCTTTGCTTTTTAGATCCCATACTTCTTTTTCATAATATAATTTGTCATTTTCTTTGAATCGATTAAAATTATCCTTTTCAGGACTGTAAGTGTTTAGTCCGTTTTTTGTTCCTATCCATAACGTATCTTGAGCATCAACATGTAAAAATGTTATCCAATTATGAGTTAAACTGTTCTTGTCTTCTGCATTATAGTTATAGGTTTTGAAGGTATGTCCATCAAATTTATTAAGACCGTATCTTGTGCCAAACCATAGAAATCCATTGGTATCTTGAACTATGGATACTACAGAACTCTGTGATAGGCCATCTTTTGTAGTATAGTTTTTAAAAGTAAGATTTTCTGAAGTGCTATTTGCTTGCTGTGCAACTGCACTAGTGGTTATTGCTATAATTATGAAAATGCTTGATATGTAAAACCTAAAAATCATACTCAATTATTTTTTTAAATTTAGTATCTAAAAGTAACTAAAACCAAAACTTTTTAAAGGGTATTAGTTTTATATTTCAGAATGAGACGGTCTTTTAAAAACGGCTGGGTTATAATTAGATGGGTATTTAAAAAACCAATGTCCAGAACAATAAAGTTTCGGACATTGGTCAAACTAACCAACTCAAACCAAATGAGGTTGTGAATTTTGTAAATGAGATTATCTAGGCGTCAAATTATAATTTATTTAAACTCCTACTAATATTATTAATGCTGTTTGCTCGGCATAATTAATATCCTGTATTTTGTTTTAATTTCGGGTTTTTATCTATTTCACCTTGTGGAATAGGAAATTTATTATGACTCGCAGGAAATGTTTGAGATCTACCGTTCACTTCAAATACTGTGTATTTCAAAAATTGAGGGTCGAATAATTGTGGCTGATCTGCTTTTGATGGTGCGTCCGAAGTACGTTCAACTTTCATGCCATGTGGTACATAGCCATCAAGGACGTCTACAGCAGTACCCCATCGGCGTAAATCCCAAAATCTATGATTTTCAAAAACAAGCTCAATCTTTCGTTCAAAACGGATACGCTCACGCATTTGCTCTTTAGACAAACCCGATGAAATGTCGGGCATTCCAGCTCTTAGTCTTATTTTATTCAAAGCATTATAAACTTTGGGTCCAGGACCATTCGCTTCATTTGCTGCTTCTGCATATATAAGCAGTACCTCGGCATAGCGAAGTTCTTGCCAACTACTAATGCTTCTGCCTTCTTGTGGACCAAATCCTTCTGCGGGGTTTGCAAACTTCTTAATTAAATAGCCTGTTATCGAAGCAGATCCATGAAATTTACCCGGATCTCCAGGGCCTTCATTTCCGTTATTCCATTCCATATCTATAAATGGTTCTCCTGATTTTGGTTCAATTTCAGAAAACTCACTTCCGTGATAAAATATAGAAGCGTAAAACCTTGGATCTCTATTGGCATAGGGATTCGAGGGGTCGTAACCAGATGCTGCATCCGTTATAGGGAGACCGTTAATCATTTCGTAATCGTCCACTAACTCTTGTGTGGGGTTTGTTTGTCCTCCCCAATCATTTCTCCAACGCACCGGCCAGTTAAATAAAGCAAAAGATTGCCCGTCTAGCGGTGCCAAGGTTTGCTTTTCAAAAATAGTTTCTATGTTGTCGCCTTCTGATAAAAACAAATCGCGATAGTTACCATGAAGGGCTAGGCCATCGTTGTGTTCGCCAGTAATCAATTTGTCTGCTAAAGTGGCAGCTTCTTCCCATTTTTCGGCATACAATGCTGTTCTTGCACTTAAAGCAATTGCAGCCTGTTTGTTCACTTTCGATGCCCCTGCATCAGATCGGTTAGGAAGACTTGATGACATATCATTTAGCTCACTTATAACAAAGTCGTAAACATCAGCACGAGCAGTTTGCGACACTAACAGTTCGTCATCTATGGATTGTGCTTTTGTTATTAAGGGCACATCGCCATAGCGTCTTGCCAAATCAAAATAGGTAAAAGCCCTAATATATCGTGCTTGACTAATCGTATTAACCTTAAAGTCTTCGCCTAAAGTAGAGGTTTCCATGCCATCAATAATTTCGTTAGCCTGACGGATAGTTCTGTAGGCAACACTCCAAATACCATATCCTGCAGAGTTACTAGGCGTAATCGCTCCTTTTATTACAATACTATTATTTTCCACCCAACCACTTTTGGCACGAGCCTCATCGGTTATGGAGGCTATCATACAAGGATATTGCCCATAACCAGGATTTGCGTCTCTTCGATTCCATTCATTTGACCCTTCATTAATATATGGATATCCATGAATGCCATAAGGAAGGCGCCCCATAGTGTTATTAATGTAAGCCTGTGCGAGTGCTTGATCTTCGTAAACATCCGATGAACTGATTTGATCTAATGGTGTTCGGTCTAGAAAGTCATTATCACATGCTGTTATGCTTAGCATGATTACTATAATATACGTTATTTTTTTCATATCTAAAATTTAATTGTTAAAACCCAACGTTAACACCTAAGGTTAAGGTTCTTGTTTGTGGATAGAATGGATTAGAACCAGATGCGCCTTCAGGATCTCTCCAACCTAAATTAGAAAGTGTTAAAAGGTTGTTAGCAGACGCATAAACCCTTAGATTATTAACGCCTATTTGATCTAACACCTCTTTAACGCTGCTATTAAAATTATAACCGATTTCAAGGTTTCTGAGTTTTACATAAGTTACTTCTTTAACCCAAAAATCAGAATCTTGTTGGTTGTTTGGCGATGCATCTCCAGAACTTAACCTAGGATATTTAGCATTTTCATTTCCTGGACGCCATGAATCGGTAAATTCCCTTAAAGAGTTTCCATCTCGCGCAAAAGGAATTGCGTAAAGATCTCTTGAATAATCTGTCGCTCCTTGAAAATTCACTGTTAAGTCGAAGCCTTTATAGTCTAAGGCTATATTTAGTCCAAATAATAAATTTGGATTACCACTAGAGCCAATAACGGTTCTGTCATCTTCATCTATAAAACCATCGGGTTGCCCTGTAAGTTCGCCATCGCCATCACGGCCGTTGATATCTTTGTATTTAATATCCCCTGGCGCTAGATTATTATGGATCGCTGATGAGAATTGTATTGGACCATTATCAATTTCTGTCTGTGTTTGAAAAAGACCTTCGGAAAGATACCCAGTTCTTAATCCTAATGCTCTACCAGTTTCTGCAATTGATGGCAGTACGCCTTCGGCTTCAGCTAGCTCAATTGCTTTATTTTTAAACCAACTGGCATTAGCATTAATGGAAATGCCCAAATCTCCAATAGTTTGTTTATAGTTAACAAGGGCCTCCCCTCCCCAGCTATCTACTATTCCAAAATTAACATCTGGCAAACTCGCTCCAAAAGTACCTGGTACTATATCATTATTTGGTCTTAGGATATCTTCAGTACGTTTTTTAAAGTAATCAAATTCGAAGCTTAGTTTATTATCAAGCATGCTAAATTCAAGACCTAAATCCAAGGTCGTTGCTGTTTCCCAAGTAATGTCGGGATTGGCTATTCCAGAACTGGTAATACCTTGCTGGAACAAACCACCTGAACTGTATCCACCTTCAAAACCAAATAGTGAGAGGTATTGAAAAGATGGTACTCTATCATTTCCTACTTGCCCCCAGGATCCACGAATTTTAATGTTGTCCATAAAGGTTACATTTTCCATAAATTGCTCTTCGGATAGTCGCCAGCCCAATGAAAATGCTGGAAATACTCCAGTGCGCCCGCTGCTTGGAAAGTTAAAAGACTGATCCACACGCAAGTTGGCCTGTAATAAGTAACGACTATCGTAATTATATTCTACTCTGCCTATATAACCTCTTCTAGCGGATTCTGTTGACATCCCATTATTGGACCATAACTCTGTACCTCCTGCAAAAAGTTCCGGAAGTGCTGCGGAAAGGAAGTTGTCCCTAAATGCGTTAAGTTCATTATTTGTAGATTCAATTTGCTCATAAAGTAGTAATGCTCCTATTTTATGATTAGTAAACATCTTATCGTATCGAAGGCTAAACTGTATGGTTTGTTGATCACTTTGTCCTCTTCCTTCAGCAAGGCTTATTGAAGAAACGCCCCCTAGTGTTTCATCATAACTGTTTGTTGCACCATTAAACTCATACTGCGTGAAGGGTTTTTTGAAAACTTTTTTCTTATCAAATGAAAGGTCATAAGAAAAAAGAGCATTAGCAGATAAGCCTTCAATACCTGGTATTTCATATTCTAAACTCATATTGCTTTGAAGAATATTAGATAAGGTTTTATCATAACCACTTCTTTCAGCATATCCGCGAGGGCTGCCTCCAAAACCGTTGGAAGCAATAGCTCCTGGACCAATTTCAGTATCTAAATTTGGATTAAGAGTGGGTTTACCAATAAGAGATCCTTGATATATATTACTAAGTGTAGCAGGAGAATTTGAACGATTCTCTATTCTTCCAGATACATCTAGTCTTATGCTTAAGCGATCTGATAGATCCACATCGATATTGGAGCGTAAATTATGCTGCTTATAAGTTGCTGTTGAATAAAACCCACCTTGATCTAAAAGTCCGTAAGAAAGAAAATAGCGTGTGTTACTGCTGCCGCCACTAGCAGAAATGTTATGCTTGGACAATGGTGCAGAATTCCCAAGAACTGAATTTAGCCAATCATAACTGGGAAGTTCGCCACTTTCGTACTGTGATACCTCCTGATCTGTAAATACTGGAGTTTCGCCATAATTACGTTTTGCTTCATTAATATAGCGTGCATATTCACCAGCATTCATCAGCTCAATTTGTCTTATTTGCGATTGAAATCCAAAAGAGCTTTCTAAGCTGAAGGACGGTTTATTTGATTTACCTCTTTTGGTAGTTACCAAAAGAACGCCATTTGCAGCTCTTGCCCCATATACGGCGGTTGAAGCAGCATCTTTTAGCACGGTTACACTTTCAATATCATTAGGATCTAATCTGGAAAATGATCGAACTACTCCATCCACTACGATTAAAGGGTCATTATTACCTGTTGTACTTGTTCCTCGAATGGCAAAATTGACATCTTCACTTCCTGGTTGTCCTGTGGCTGTGTTAACAAATACACCTGTCATTTTCCCTGAAAGATTTGATGCTAAATTTGCTGTAGGTGCCTTTAACAGTTTTTCACCTTTAACAACAGATGTAGCACCTGTTAAATCCTTTTTTGTTTGGGTACCATATCCAATTACTATTACTTCATCTAAGGCACTTAAGTTAGAGACTAAAATTACATTTATGGTCTTCTTGTTTCCTACTGGAATTTCTTGGGACTCCATTCCAACGTAAGAGAACACCAATATATCTGTAGATTTTGCTTCGATGGAATAATTACCATCAAAATCTGTAGAGGTACCTTTTACAGTTCCCTTAATTACGACACTGGCACCAGGAGTGGGCATATTTGTGTCTGCTTCTTTAACGGTACCTTGTATGGTCTGCGCTTGCATATTTGTTAATGTAAGGGTAAAGAGCAAGCAATACAGAGCCCATAGTCTTTTTTTGTTTTTCTTCATAATAATTAGTTTAGTTGTTTTCACAAATAAATTAATAAACTAGCGCTATAAAGGGGATTTTTCATTTATATATAGGGGGTAAATCATGTGTTTATTAAAATTTTTAACAATTATATGGTTTAGTAAACTAGTTGCAACCTGTAAGTAAAGTTGAAGTGGAGATTCTTCATCTTCAGTTAAAAAACTGAGTTCGATTATCAAAATAGGTAAATTTGATTGATGCCTTTTAGAAAATACTGTAAGCAATACATCCAGAAATTAAATGGATTTAAAAGTTACCAAAACTTCTGGGTCTCGAACATTATATCTGTCAAATACTCTCAAGCTCATCGTTAATGATTTCAATTACTCAGCATTTACTAAGTAAAAGGGCATCGCCCATAATCATTAAATAGTTTTCAGGTTGCTTATAACTTGTGTGACTATTTACAAGCTGTCAATAAAAAGAAGTAGCTCTAATTCTTTAACTACACAGCCTTTATCTGCCTCTAAGTAACTTACTAGATATTTTATCTAAAAGCCTTCTATAATCTGTATTGGCTTAGGTAAAAGTGAGCATTTTCACCTTATCATTTATAATAATGACATGGCGTTTAATTATCATAGATAGATTTAGATTAACAAATTGATTTTCAAAACTTTAATTTACTAGTAAAATCTACTTAAATATTAATCGAACTCAGGTTATAAGATTTTAACCTTCAAACACTATTCTACTAGAAGTGATGGACAAGTTTTTGCTTAATTCTGAAGTGGCATTGATTAGTGGGTTCAGCTTGCTAAATAACAAAAGATTATCTTATTTTTTTGCTCAAATTTGCCATTTTATTAGATAATTCAAACAAATCGGTAAGTAAAGTATGAACAGCATCCTCACTCAAAACACCACGTTTAAGATTTTGAGGAACTTCATTGTTTTTGTCTGCCATAACATCTTTCATATATTGAGATTCATAATATTTTTTTAACGTATTTAAATCTGTCAAAGAATCCTGTAGTTTATTTATGGCTTTATCGGATGTTTCAACCACTATAGTGAGCTCATCTAATATGTTTTCCATTTTTGTTATACGGTCTATTATATTGTTCATAAGTAGCTATTGTTTTTAAAATAATTTGTTTTAAACTTATCGATTTATCAATACAAATTTTGTGTGAATTAAATACATTTTCTTCATTTTGCACCAAGTAATCATCAACATTTATATACAAGAATTTTGCAGAACAATATAAGACGCAAAAACGAATCATTCTCTAAGGTTGTGTGTGAATTGAAATAGAATATTTAGACTTGATTCACAATTTATGCATAATCTTAAAATCCCACAACTTTTGGGTCAACACAAAAAGTTGTGGAGTAACTAAAAAAGAAAGAACTTTGGAGCAAAAATTTCTATGTCCTCTGATTCACTTTTATCTATTGCCAATTTATTACTTC